>CAZVKD010000073.1:0-5615 GCA_964627675.1 uncultured Gemmatimonadaceae bacterium | reverse complement strand
ACGGGGACTTTCCGGGATGGCGCTTCGTCGCGGGCTGTGTGGCATCATTGCGGTTTCCTCCTTCGCACTTCCCTCCGCCGTTGTCTCGCAAGCAGCGCCCATTCGCATTCGGGCGGCGACCCTGCTCGACGGTCGCGGCGGCGTGCGCAAGAACGCCACAGTCGCGGTGCAGGACGGCAAGATCCTGCGCGTAGGTGAGGAGCAGGGAGTTCCGACGTACGACCTCCCCCGCCTCACCCTCATGCCCGGCGGCATTGACACCCACGTTCACCTGGGATGGCACTTCGATGCCGACGGCCGTATTCATCGCGGCGCGGTGGCCGAAACGGCGGCGCAGGCCGTCCTGTATGCCGCAGAAAACGCCTACCGCATGTTGATGGGCGGCGTCACCACCGTGCAGAGCCTGGGCGGCCCGGAAGACCGAGACGTTCGCGATGCCGTGGCCCGCGGTGTCCTGCCCGGTCCGCGCATCATCACCTCGTTGGGCTCCATCAACGAACGCACCGGGCCGCCGGAGCAGATTCGCCTGGCCGTGCGGAAGTTCAGATCCGACGGGGCCGACGTCATCAAGGTCTTCGCCTCGGCGAGCATCCGCGATGGGGGCGGTCCCACGATGACGGCGGAGCAAGTGGAGGCGGCGTGCGGCGAGGCTCGATCGCTCGGGCTCCGCACCGCGGTTCACGCCCACGGACCCGAGAGCGCGACGCGCGCCGTTCGCGCCGGGTGCACGGTGATCGAGCACGGGGCGCTGCTCGACGACGCCACGCTCGATCTCATGGCGGAGCACGGCACGTTCTACGATCCCCATGTCGGACTGATCTTCCAGAACTACTTCGACAACAAGGACCGCTACCTCGGCACTGGGAACTACACCGAGGAGGGGTTCGCACAGATGCGGCTCGCCGTGCCGCGGGCGCTCGACACGTTCAAACGGGCGCTCGCGCGCGGCACGCTCCCCATCGTGTTCGGCACGGACGCCGTGGCCGGCGCTCACGGCCGCAACTTCGAGGAGATCATCTATCGAGTGCAACAGGGCGGCCAGGCTCCGGCGGACGCGATCCGTTCGGCCACGTCCGTGGCCGCGCGGTCCCTGGGCCTGGAGGCGGCAATCGGCGCGGTCGCGCCGGGATACGAGGCCGATCTCATCGCGCTCGACGGCAACCCGCTGGAGGACATCACCGCGCTCCGCCGCGTCGTGTTCGTGATGAAGGGCGGCAAGGTTTACAAGCACCTCGGCACCCCCATCGCCGCCGACTGGCCGGTGTACGGCGGAGACCCGGGCGGCATGAAGTACTCCCCCCTCACGACCATCAACCGCGACAACGTGGGGCAGCTGGCGCTCGCCTGGGAATGGGTGGTGGGCGAGAAGGCCATCGAGGCGAGCCCGACCACAAAGGCGGCTCGGCCCGGCTCTTTCCAGGCAACACCGCTCGTGATCAATGACACGATGTACCTGTCCACGCCGTTCAACCGCGTCGTGGCGCTGGACGCCAACACGGGACGCGAGCTGTGGGCCTACGACCCTGGCGCGTACCGCTGGGGCCAGCCGTCCAACGGCACCGGGTTCGTGCATCGCGGCGTGGCCACGTGGAGCGATGGGCGAGAGCGGCGGATTTTCATGAACTCGCGCTGGCGCCTGATCGCCCTCGACGCCGCCACCGGTCACCCCATCTCCTCCTTCGGCGTCAACGGCGAAATCGATCTCACCCAGGCGATCTCCTGGCCGGTCAACAAGCTCCACTACACCAACACGTCACCCCCGGTCGTCTATCGCGATCTCGTGATCGTGGGCAACGGCGTGGGGGATCGGCTGGTGTACCCCAACGACCCGCCGGGGGACGTACAGGCCTTCGACGTTCGAACCGGCAGGCGCGTATGGCGGTTCAATCCCATTCCGCAGCCCAGGGAGCTCGGTCACGAGACCTGGGAAGACGGCTCCTGGAAGCGCACCGGTCACACCAACGTGTGGGCGCCGTTCACCGTGGACGTGGAGCGCGGGCTGGTGTATCTGCCGCTCAGCACGCCAAGCAACGATTTCTACGGCGGCGATCGCAAGGGTGACAATCTGTTCGCCGAGTCCATCGTGTGTCTGGACGCCAACACCGGGAGGCGGGTGTGGCATTTCCAGACCGTCCACCACGGCCTGTGGGATTACGACCTGCCGGCGCCGCCCAACCTGATTACGATCACCGTGGGCGGCCGGCGCATTGACGCCGTGGCGGTGCTCGGCAAGACGGGCTTCGTGTACACGTTCGATCGCGTGAGCGGCGAGCCGGTGTGGCCCATCGAGGAGCGCCCCGTGCCGGCCAGCGACGTGCCGGGCGAACGCGCGGCCCGCACGCAGCCGTTCCCCACGAAACCCGCGCCGTTCGCGAAGCTGGGGTTCACCGCCGACGACGTGTTGGACTTCACCCCCGAGTTGAAGCGGCTGGCGCTGGACGAGATCGCGAGGTACCGCGCGGGCCCGATCTTCACGCCGCCCTCGCTCACCGGCACGATCATGATGCCGGGCATCATCGGCGGCGCCGGTTGGGGTGGTGGCGCGTTCGACCCGGAAACGGGCACGCTGTACGTCAAGGCGTCGAATTGGCCGCAGCTGGTTCGTCTGTGGCAACCGCCCCGGTCGGACACCATTAACGCCCGCTACGCGTTCGATCGCAGCGTATCGCTGGGCATTCGCCTGCCGCACCTCGCCGCCAATGGGGGCGACGAGCCGCGGCCGTTGCCGGTGCACAAGCCGCCCTACGGCACGCTCACGGCGATTGATATGAACCGCGGCGAGCACCGGTGGCAGGTGCCTGTGGGCGACACGCCCTGGATGCGAGAGCATCCGGCGCTGAAGGGGCTCGATCTGCCACCGCTCGGCGCGAGCGGCTCGCCCGGCCCGATGGTCACCGCCGGCGGGCTCGTGTTCCTCACCGGTGGGGGAACCGTGCTGTACGCGATGGACAAGGTCACCGGCGCCACGCTATGGCAGGCAGACCTCGGTGCGCAGGGATACGCCGTGCCCATGACGTACCAGACGCGGGCCGGCCGACAGTTCGTCGTCATCGCGACCGGAGAAGGCGACAGGGCCGTGCTGAAGGCGTTCGCGCTGGGAGGTGCGCCATGACCGCGCTGGACCGACGACGATTCCTCCGCACCTTCGCCACCGCCGTCCCGGCGGGCGCCACCGTTGCGGCGATGGACGCGTGCGGCGGGCCCGGGCAGCGCGTGCCGCTGGCTGACCCCACGCTGGACGCGCTCGCCGAGGTGTTGTTGCCGGAGGAGCTCGGACCGGACGGCGTCACTCGCGCCGTGAACGCGTTCCGCCAATGGCTCGCCGATTACCGGCCCGCCCGCGAGATGAATCATGGATACGGGACCGCCGCGCTGGAGTACACGCCGCCCCACCCCGGCGCCGGCTGGGGCGCGCAGCTCGAAGCGCTCGAGCTGGAAGCGCAGCAACGCTACGGCACGGCGTTCGCGCGCCTCGATCGCGAGCGGCGCATCGCCATGGCTCGCGCCGCAATCGCGCGTGATCGCACCGGGTCGCTCGGCGATCCGGCCGGCGCGCACCACGTGGCGGTCGGGCTCCTCGCCCACTTCTACGCATCGCCCGAGGCGGCCAACCTCTGCTACCGGGCCATGATTGACGCCTTCCGCTGCCGCCCGCTCGCGGGGGCCGCCGAGCGGCCCGCGCCGTTCCGGGGAAGCTGAAGCCGTGCCACAGGTCGTCGAGGCCGATGTCTGCATCATCGGCTCCGGGATCACCGCAGCCCTCGTGGCGGAGAAGCTGACCGCCGAACGAAACGCCCGCGTGGTGGTGGTGGAGGCCGGCGATCACGTCGCACCACTCGGCGAGCGCGGCCGGCTGCGACAGCGGTTCCTCGACTACGGGGAGACCCCCTGGCCGGCCGACCACCTCGACGGGCTGGACCCCGAGCACATCCAGTCGCGCTCGATGTGCGTGGGCGGGCTCGCGATGCACTGGGGGGGCGTGACGCCGCGATTCACGCCGGAAGACTTTCGCATTCGTTCGCTGTACGGCGTGGGCGACGATTGGCCCATCGCGTTCGAGGACCTGGAGCCGTTCTATCAAGAGGCGGAGGAGCGGATGGGCGTGGCGGGAGAACCGGGACCGCCGGAATACGATCCGCGCTCGAAACCGTACCCCCAGCCTCCGCTCCCGCTGTCGTACAACCTCCAGCAGTTGAAACCCTGGGGCGAAAAGACCGGCATCGCCTTCTGGAGCCAGCCGTCGGCCAAGAACTCCGTGGCCTACGGCGGCCGCCCCGTGTGCTGCCGCAGCGATACCTGCTCGCCCATCTGCCCCATCGGCGCCAAGTACTCTCCGGACTTCACCTGGACCGCGCTCACCGCGGCCAACAAGGTGCAGCTCGTGACCCGGACCATCGTGCGGCGGCTGGTGCTCGAAGCATCGTCCGATCGGGTGAGTCACGCAGTGGCCGTCAACCGCGACGATCCGACCAGGGAAATGCAGTTCCACGCCCGCGCGTTCGTCGTCGCGGGCGGGTACGTCTGGTCGCCGCATCTCCTGATGCTCTCAGCGAATTCACGTTTCCCCAGCGGCCTGGCGAACCGGTCCGGTCTGGTCGGGAAATACATGAATGGCCACCGCAACGTGTTCGCGTTCATCAAGCTTCCGATCCGGCTGTATCCCGGAATGAACGGGCAGCACAGCCTGATGTCCCATCAGTTCATGCGGCCGGGTCGGCTCGCGCGGTACCTTCGGCACGACCTGCGGATCTGGGAATCGGCGATCGGGGGTGAGCCTCGGCTGCGCGACGATGACGGTCGCCCGCTGCTGGGCGACGAAATCCTGGCCGATTGGCGGCGCCGCACGGAGCGTGGCACCGCGCGGGTGCGCGCGTACTACGACGTGCTCCCGCATCGCGAGAGCACCGTCACCCTCGATTCGGAGCGACGGACTCCCTGGGGCGATCCCCTGCCCCGCATCCGCTATCGCGACAGCGAAGAGTCCGCCGCGCTCCGCGGGTACACGGAGGACACCATCAAGAAGCTGTTCCAGCGCATGGCGCGCGCCGGCGACGGCGAGATCATTCGCATGGGCGCAGACGATTTCCAGGATCATCCGGCCGGTGGCTGTCGCATGGGCAGCGACCCGGCCACCAGTGTGTGCGACAGCTACGGCCGCACCCACGATCACGAGAATCTGTTCGTGGTCGGCGCGCCCACGTGCGTGACCGGCGGGTGCGCCAACGGGACGTTGACGTTCGTGGCGCTGGGGCTGAGATCGGTTGTGGCGATCGGCGAGGGATTCCCCACGCGGGCGGCTGCGGCGGCATGAATACGACACGCTGCCGGAGCGCGCGAGGGGGGCGAGGGGGGCCAACTCCGATCGCCCCATTCCCGAAGCTTCTCCTATGAGCTCGGAACCGCCGATTGTGGTCGAGACGGAGCGAGCACTGGCCACGATCCGTCTCAACCGCCCCGACCGCCTCAACGCCGTGAGCCTCGGGCTCTATCGGGCGCTCGACGCGGCCAGTGAATTGGAGCAAAAGCACGGGATGTCGTGCGAAGTGATCGACGCCCGCTCCATCGTGCCCTTCCATTACGCCAAGGTGATCGAGTCGGTGCAGAAGACGCGCAAG
>CAZVKD010000072.1:0-11943 GCA_964627675.1 uncultured Gemmatimonadaceae bacterium | reverse complement strand
GCTGGTGACCCTCCAGCGCACCGCGGCGCGGCGGGCGCCGCTCCCATCCGCCGTACGCACGAGCACGGCCAGGGGCCTGGCCAGGAACCCGCCGGCCGGCGCGGTTTGCCCATCCGCGCTCGTCACCTTCTCGATGGTCGCCGGGACGAATTCAACGACGTCGTCGCCGCCGCACGCCGCGCCGACGGTGAGAAGCGCCAGGAGCGTAGAACGCCGGGCCAGCTGGAACATCGGCGCAACATACGGGGGGCCTCGCGGGTTTGACAATGATCTCCGTCACGGCTCGCAACCTCTGGCGCGACAAGTCAGCGGGGCACTAGCTTAGTTTCGGTCTCGGTCGGAATCGTCGGTTCCCTAGCCCACGGCTGATGCCTTTCGCCCACCTCCACACCCATTCCGAGTACTCGCTCCTGGACGGCGCCAACCGCGTGCCGGAACTGGTGGCGCGCGCCAAGGAACTGGGGATGGACACGCTGGCCGTGACCGACCACGGCAACCTGTATGCGGCCTGTACGTTCTACACGGAGGCTCGCGCGGCCGGGATCCGGCCGATCCTGGGCGTGGAGGCGTACGTGGCCTTCGGGTCGCGGCACGCCCGGGAGAAGGCGCCCGGCGCGCCGGCGTACTACTCGCACCTCGTGCTCCTCGCGCGGAACCGCACGGGGTACAAGAACCTCGTCAAGCTGTCCTCCATCGGATTCCTCGAGGGATTCTACCGGCGGCCGCGCGTGGATCGCGACGTCCTCGAACGTCACGCCGAAGGACTCGTGTGTCTGGCGGCCTGCCTCTCCGGCGAAGTGGCCCTCTGGCTGCGCCAGGGCAACTACGAAGCCGCCAAGAGCGCAGCCGAGTGGTTGGCCCGGACGTACGGCCCCGAGGGGTTCTGGCTCGAAGTGCAGAATCACGGCATCGGGGACGAGCGCGTCGTGGCCGACGGCATGTTTCGCCTGGCCAAGGAGCTGGGCCTCCCGGTGGTCCTCACCAACGACGCCCACTACCTGCGGCGCGAGGACGCCGAGGCCCACGACGTGCTGCTGGCGATCGGCACCGGGAAGGACCTCGACGACCCCCAGCGGTTTCGTTTCGTGGGGCAGGAGAGTTACCTCAAGTCCGAAGCCGAGATGGCCGCGCTGTATCCCGGCAAGCCGGAGCTCCTGGCGGAAACCCAGCGCATCGCGGACCTGTGCGAGTTCGATTTCGAGAAGCGCTATTTCCTGCCGCAGTTCCCGCGCCCCGCGCAGTATGCCTCGGACAATGACCTGCTGATCGAGCTCGCCACCGAGGGCGCTGGGAAGCGCTACGGGACCCCGCTCCCGCCCGAGATCCAGCAGCGGCTCGACTACGAGCTGGGGGTCATCACCACGACGGGATACGCGGGCTATTTCCTCATCGTCCACGACTTCATTCGCGCGGCGAAGGAACGCGGCATCCCCGTCGGCCCGGGCCGCGGATCCGCCGCGGGATCCCTGGTGGCCTACGCGCTGGGCATCACCAACGTCGACCCGCTGCGGTTCGACCTGCTGTTCGAGCGGTTTCTCAATCCCGAGCGGGTCTCCATGCCGGACATTGACGTGGACTTCTGCTTCGAACGCCGGGGAGAAGTCATCGAGTACGTCCGGCAGCGCTACGGTCGCTCGAGCGTGGGACAGATCATCACCTTCGGGACGCTGAAGGCGCGGGCGGCCGTGCGCGACGTCGCCCGGGTGTTGCGCCTGCCGGTGAGCGACGCCGACCGCATTGCGAAACTGATTCCGTCCGGACCCGCCTACGCGTTGCCCATCGAGGCAGCCGCCCAGAAGGTCCCGGAACTCGCCACGCTGCGGAAAACGGACCAGACGGTGGCCCGCCTGTTGGACCTGAGCAGTCGGATCGAGGGGTTGTCCCGGCACGCCTCGGTCCACGCCGCCGGGGTGGTGATCGCCCCCGGACCACTCGACGATTACGTGCCGGTGTGCACGGCGGTGCAAAAGGCCGGCGGCGACGGCGAGCAGGAGGAAGGCATCATCACGCAATACGACATGATCGGCCTCGAGCAGGTCGGCATGTTGAAGATGGACTTCCTCGGCCTCAAGACGCTCACCGTGATCCACGACGCGGTCGAGATGATCCGGCAGCGCCAGGGCATCGCGATCGACATGGATCAGCTCGATCTCGATGACCCCGCGGTGTATCGCCTGCTGCGAGAGGGCCGCACCGCCGGCGTGTTCCAGTTCGAGTCGGCCCTCGGCACGGACATGCTGCGGCAACTCCGCTGCGATCGGTTCGACGATCTCGTGGCGACCAACGCGCTGGTGCGGCCCGGCCCGCTCGATTCGGGCATGCACCAGGTGTACATCCGGCGCAAGCGCGGCGAAGAGAAAGTGCGCTACCCGCACCCCGCCCTGCGCGACGTGCTCGAGCCCACCTACGGCGTGATCTTGTATCAGGAACAGGTCATGCGGATCGCCAACGTCCTCGCCGGCTTCACGCTGGCCGAAGCCGACGTGCTGCGCAAGGCGGTGGGCAAGAAGGACAAGGACCTGATCAAGCGGGAGCTGGGCCGTTTCGTGACCCGCGCCGTGGAACAGGGCCACGACCGGCGGGTGATCGAAGATATCGCGGGGCAGATCGAGACCTTCGGCCGCTATGGGTTCAACAAGTCCCACAGCGTGGCCTACAGCATTCTCTCGTTCCAGACCGCCTGGCTCAAGGCCCATCATCCCGCCGAGTTCATGGCGGCCCTGCTGTCGTCGGAAATCGGCAACAGCGAAAAGGTGGTGGCGTACATCGCCGAGGCCCGAGACCTCGGGATCCGGGTGCTGCCGCCCTCGGTCAACCAGTCGGGCTGGAAGTTCACCGTCACGGCGGACCACGAGATTCGCTTCGGCCTTGGCGCCATCCGGAACGTGGGATGGGGCGCCATCGAGTCCATTCTCGCCGGGCGGGCGGCGGGCGGGCCATATACGTCGCTCGCGGATTTCTGCGAGCGGCTGGACCTCAGGCTCTGCAACAAGCGAGTGATCGAATCGTTGATCGCGGCCGGCGCGCTCGATCAGGTGAACGACAACCGCGCGCAGCTCGTGGCGGCGCTCGACGCCACGCTCGCGTCGGCCCAGCTGCGGCAGGCGGAGCGCCAGGCGGGACAGGCAACGCTGTTCGACGAGGGCGACGACGCCGGCGTGCCCCCGCCCGCGCTTCCCGAGGTCGAGCCGTGGTCGGAGGCGGAGCGCCTGGCCCGGGAAAAGGACGTGATTGGGTTCTTCATCTCCGGCCACCCGCTCGAGCGCTTCCGCGACGAAGTGGCCCTCTTCGGCACGCGCACCACGGCCACGCTCGAAACCTGGAGCGAGCACCAGGTCACCGCGGCGGTGGTGGTCACCGCGGTGAGCCGCCGGATCAGCCGCAAGTCGGGAGCCGAGTACGCACGCCTCACGTTGGAAGACTTCCACGGGGTCGCGGAGGCCATCGTGTTCCCGGAAGCGTGGAGCAAACTGTCGCGGGTCATCGTGCCGGACGCCGCCCTCCTGCTCACCGGCGGCTACAGCGCCCGGGACCGCGGCGAAGACCGCGCGCCGTTCGTGGTGGAGGCGGCGCAACCGCTCGAAGACCTCAAGCGCTCAGGGGCGGTGGGGCTCGCCCTCACCTGGCGCGCGGGTGAGGGACCCGGCCGGGACGTCTCGCGCGCCGCCGCCGCGCTGTGCGCCGCCCACCCGGGCCCGGCACCGATCCTGGTGGAATGGAGCGACGGGAACGGACACGCCGCTCGCCTCAGGTCGCAGCGGCTGCGCGTCGAGCTGAGCGACGTCCTGCTCGACGCCCTCCGCCACCTGCTCGGCGCCGAGCACGTGCGGCTGGTCAGAGCCCGCTGAGCTCCGATGGCCGCCATCCCCCTGCTCGACTTCGAGAAGCCGCTGGCGGATCTCCAGCGACAGATCGACCACCTGCGCGAGATCGCCGCCGAGCGACAGCTGGACGTGGATCGCGAGATCGCCCCCCTCGAGAAGAAACTCGAGCAACTGCGACGGGAGATCTACGCCGGCCTCACGCCGATGCAGCGCGTGCAGGTGGCCCGCCACCCGCGCCGGCCGTACACGCTCGACTACATCAGCCGCATGATGACCGACTTCGTCGAGCTCAAGGGCGACCGGCTGTACCGGGACGATCCGGCCATCGTGGGCGGCTGGGCGCGCCTGAACGGACGGCCAGTGGTGGTGATCGGGCAGCAGAAGGGACGAGACACCAAGGAAAACCTCCGCCGGAATTTCGGCATGCCGCATCCGGAGGGCTACCGCAAGGCCCTGCGGTTGATGCACCTCGGCGAACGATTCCACGCGCCGGTTATCACGCTGATTGACACGCCGGGCGCCTACCCCGGCCTCGGCGCCGAAGAACGGGGGCAAGCCGAGGCCATCGCCAGCAACCTGGCAGAAATGGCGGCGCTCAAGACGATCATCATCGCCGCGGTCATCGGCGAAGGCGGCTCGGGAGGCGCGCTGGCGCTGGGACTGGCCGACCGCGTGTTGATGCTCGAGAACGCCGTGTATTCCGTGATCTCCCCCGAAGGGTGCGCGGCGATCCTGTGGAAAGACGCGTCGCAGAAGGAACGCGCGGCAGAAGCGTTGAAGCTCACCGCGCGCGACCTCATGAACCTCGAGGTGATTGACGAGATCGTGCCCGAACCAGCCGGCGGCGCGCACGCCGACCCGGACGCGGCCGCCCGCGCGCTGGCGGAAGCGCTCGATCGCCATCTCAGAGACCTGGACGACGAGCCCCCGGCGCAACTGGTTCAGCGCCGCGCCGAGAAGTACCTCAAGATGGGCCGCGTGCTCGAGGGCTGAGTGCCGGAACTCGTGGAAGTCCGGTTCAAGGGCAACCGGAAGGACTACTTCACCTGGGACAGCGGGCCGGACATCCCCCTGGGCGGCGCCGTGCTGGTCGAAGCGGACCGCGGGCTGGATCTCGGCACCATCACGGCCGCGGGCCAGCTCGCCACGCGCAAGTGCGGCATCGCGTGCGCCGGCTGCGGGAGTGGGACCGCTCCCGAGCCCAAGGGCCGCGTGGTCCGCCGGGCGAGCGCGGAGGACCGGCATCTGGCCGACGAGCTCCGCAAAGTGGAAGAAGACGTTCGCCGCAAGGTGATCGAGCGGGTGCGGGCGCACGGCCTGCCGATGAAGGTCTCGGACACCGAATGGCAGTGGGATCGCAAGAAACTGACCATCTATTTCACTGCCGAACAGCGCGTGGACTTCCGCGAGCTGGTCCGGGATCTCGCCGCCCTGTTCCGCACCCGCATCGAGTTGCGACAGATCGGCGCGCGCGATGAGGCCAAGCGGCTCGACGGGGTGGGACGCTGCGGCCGCCAGTACTGCTGCTCCACCTGGCTGACCGAGCTCCGACCCGTCAGTCTGTCCCTCGCCAAAGACCAGTCGCTCTCGCTGAATCCCTCGCAGATCTCGGGCGGATGCGGGCGCCTGCTCTGCTGCCTGCGCTACGAGCACGAGTTCTACGTCGCCAGCAGGCGACGCTTCCCCAAGGAAGGCCGACCCCTTCAGACCTCCCGCGGCCTGGAGCGCGTGCTCGCCATTGACATCTTCCGCGAGCGGGTCCTGCTTCGGGCCGAAGACGGCACCAGCCGCACGCTCACGCTCCCCGAGCTGCGACAGGAGACGGGAGAGACGGCGGAGGTCGGCCGGGTCGCTCCACCTTCCGAGCCAGACATCCCCGGGCCTGCGCCGGAGCCCGACGTGACCGGGGCGTCGGCGCCGGCACCTCCGGGGACCGCGCAGGGCCCCGGCCAACGTGGCCGGCGCCGGCGGCGGCGACGCACCCGACGCCATCCGCCGCCCGGACCCGGCCCCGGTGGCTGATCGGTTCTACCTCACCACGGCGATTGATTACTCGAACGGCGACCCCCACCTGGGCCACGCCTTCGAGAAGATCGGCGCCGATTGCGTGGCCCGGTACCGGCGGCTGCGCGGCGAGCGCGTCCGCTTCCTCATGGGCATGGACGAGAACAGCCAGAACGTGCTCGAGGTCGCCGCCAAAGCAGGCATCACGCCGCAAGCATGGGTGGACCGAATGGCCGATCGGTTCCGCGGCGCATGGCGCGATCTCTCGGTTCAACCGGACGATTTCATCCGGACCACCGAGCCGCGGCACCATCGCGCCGTCCACGAGCTGCTGCGTCGCATCGAGCAGCGAGGCCACATCTATCGCGGCGTCTATCGCGGGTATTACTGCACCGGATGCGAAGCGTTCAAGCAGGAGAAGGACCTGGTGCACCGCCGCTGCCCGGAGCATCCCACGCTCGAGATTCGCTGGGTCGAGGAACCGAACTACTTCTTTCGGTTGTCAGCGTTCAGCCAGCGCCTCATCGAGATCTACGACGCCAACCCGGCGTACGTGCGGCCGAAGGCCAAGTTCAACGAGATCCGCAACGTCGTCACGAGCGGCCTCCAGGACCTCTCGATCAGTCGGGCCCGGCTTCCCTGGGGGATTCCCTGGCCGGGCGACGAGACGCACACGGTGTACGTGTGGTTCGACGCCCTGATCAACTACCTGGCCGCCACCGGTTTCCCCGATGCCGGATTCGACCAATGGTGGCCCGCTGATCTCCACGTCATCGGCCCGGACATCGTGCGCTTCCACGCCGCCGTGTGGCCCGCCATGCTGATGGCGGCGGACCTGCCGGTGCCGCGCGCCGTGTGGTCTCACGGCTGGGTGAACTTCTCGGGCAAGCGGTTCTCGAAAACGGCCGGCGTCAGGGTGGAACTCAAGGACGCCATCAGCCGCTACGGCGCCGACGCGCTGCGGTACTTCCTGTTGCGCGAGGTCCCCTGGGACGGAGACGGGGACTTCACCTGGGAGCGCTTCGACGCCCGCTACGAGGCCGACCTCGCCAACGGGTACGGCAACCTCGCGAGCCGAGTGCTCGCCATGACCGCGCGCTACCGCAACGGAATCGTCCCCGAGAACAACGAGCCCACCGCGCTGGACGCCGTTGGAGAGGAGGTCGTGACCGCCTACCGCGCGGCGATGGACCAGTTCAGCCTGCACGAAGGGGCGGCCCACGCCTGGCGTCTGGTGGATCGCGCCAACGCCTTCGTGGAAGAGATGGCTCCCTGGAACCTCGCCAAACGCGGCGAGGCGGAGCCCCTCGACCGAACGCTGGCCGCCCTGACCCGCGCCCTCGTCAGAATCACACTGATGGCAAGTCCGTTCATGCCCGGTAAGACGCAGCAACTCTGGGCGGCCCTGGGGCTCCATACCGCCGTTTCCGACGCCGGCTGGGGGGTGCTGGAGCGACCCCCAGGTGGAGGGCTCGGGGTGCAGAAACTGCCGCCCTTGTTCCCCAAACCGCACTCCGAGCCAGCTAAGTCGTTATAAAACAATAAGATACAAACGTGACTCCGGTGGTTGACAACCACCGGGTTGGCGCCCTACTATAGCCGGCCTCCTGGTGGGCTTGCATTGGCGCAACACCCGGCCGATGCAGACACCCATCGAGATCCAAATCCGGAAAGGGATCCGAACCCCACATGCCCAAGACCCGTTGGACGTTTGCGTGGGTACCTCACGGGTCGGGGACGACACGGACCGTCACCGTTTCGTCCTGGCTGTTGCGCTCGGTGCTGGGAACTGGTGCGGTGTTGGGCACCGGGCTTTTGGGATTCGCCGTGGCCGCCGTCACCCGCGCCATTGACATCTCGAGGCTCGAACGGCTGGAGCGCGTCAATTCCGTGCTCACTCAGGAGCTCGTGCGCGCACGCGCGATGCTGGAAGACGTCAGCGATACGATCGCCACGATCATGGTGCGCGACCGGCAGGTGCGCTTGCTCGCCGGGCTCGACGCGACGGACCCCGGCGTCCAGCAAGCCGGCGTTGGCGGGCCCAGCGGAGCGTTGTCGGCCGACGATCGGCTGCTCGCCGCCGACATCAATGGCCGGACCGCCATCGCGTTGCGAACCGACCTTGAAGGACTCACGCGGCGGGCCAACCTTCTCGCGCGCTCCTTCCAGGAGGCGCAGGACAGCCTGCAGGTCCACATGCACCGCCTGGCGCAGACGCCGTCAATATCGCCGACTCGGGGATGGTTGACGTCGCGGTTTGCCCGGGCCCGCATGCACCCGATCTACCACCAGGCGCGCCCCCACGAGGGCATTGACATTTCGGCGCCCATCGGGACGCCGATCGTGGCGCCGGCGGGAGGCCTGGTCATCGAGGTCCAACTCGACGAGCCCGGCTACGGCAGGACCGTGCGCATTGACCACGGGTACGGCGTCGTCACGCGCTACGCGCACTGCTCCAAGATTTTCGTGCGGATCGGCCAGCGGGTGAAGCGGGGAGACGAGATCGCGCTGGTGGGCAATACCGGGATTTCCACCTCGCCGCACCTTCATTATGAGGTGGAGGTGTGGGGCCGCACGGTAGATCCCCGCAAGTACATCTTCCCCGAGACGATCGTAGACTGAGTTCCAGTGTCTGGGTCGGGGCGTGGCGGAAGCTGCCTGCCTCGGCGCGTCTCGCCCTGGCGATGGCGGCCGCCGGCTGCGCTGAGCAGAGCACGCTCCACGTTCGGATCGTCCGTGACGACGGCCGGCCGGATGCCGGTTTCGAGGTCGTGATCGTGCCCGTGGACCCGCAGGCGCTGTTCGATTCGCTCACCGCCGCGTCCCGCACCCCACCGCCACGCTCCCCCGAGCTGGAAGAAGCCATGCGGAACTTCCAGCGCCGCGATCCACCGGCTGCCGGTGACGCCGGATGGGAGGCGACTCGCGACAGCGTGGAGGCCCTGGCCGACTCGTTGCGCGGAGCGGACCGGAGAACACCGGAGTATCGCAGCGCATACGGCCGCTTGCGCCGGCTCTACGATCGCCTGGGCCAACGAACGGCCGCGCGGGATCGTGTCGCCCGGGGCGAATACCGCGCACTGGCCGATCGGGCGGCGCAGGCCGCCGAGGCGATGCGCCGCTGGGAGCGGTCCGCCTACGCCGGATACGATTCGCTGCTGGCCCGGCGAATCGCGCGCACCGGTCGGCAAGGAGTACGCGCCACCAGCGACGCCACCGGGAGCATTCACGTGGAGGTCCCCCCCGGCCGCTGGTGGTTGCGGGCCAACCGCGGCCTGCGCGACAACCCGTTCCTCGAACGCGTGTGGAATGTGCCGGTCACGACCAATCCCCTGGTGCCGGTCCGCGTTCGGTTGACGGCGGAGAACGCCCGGCTGGAGTGGCGGCATTGAGGATCGCCTTGCGCCCCGGCGCTCCCGTGCCGAGCTTGCGTCCATGAGTTCCGAGCGACAGAACCGCCAGCAGCGCGGCTCAGGGCCGGCCACGGTCGCGGGGGTGGTGGCGCTGCTGGTCCTGATCGGGATCGGCGTGGCAGCCATGGCGACCAGGAAGGGCCGCCAAGGCGCCGGGGACGGTACGGCCTCCCCCCCCGTTCCCGCGACACCGGGCCCGGGACTCCCGCTCGCCGTGGACCAGGAACCCGATCTCCTGATCCCCGCGCGCACCAAGGGCGACTCGGCCGCGCCGATCACGATTTACGAGGTGGCCGACTTCCAGTGCCCCGCGTGCCGGGAATTCTGGAAAGAGACGCTCCCGGGGCTGGAACGCGAATACATCCGGACGGGGAAGGCTCGGATCGTCTTCATCAACTTCCCCATCGCGTCCATTCATCGCAACGCGATTGCGGCGCACGTCGTGGCGATGTGCGCCGCGCAGCATGGCCGGTTCTGGACCATGCACGACCTGCTGTACGAACAGCAGCTGGAATGGGGCCAGCTGGCCGATCCGCAACCGCTTTTCCGGAGGCTGGGGGCCCAGGCGGGCCTCAGCGCGGACGCGCTCCAGTCGTGCGAGACCACCGGCCGCGCGCGGTTCCTGGTGGACGCGGAAACCGAAACCCTGGCCCGCGCCGGCGTGCGGAGCACGCCGTCGTTCATCGTGCAGGGCGCCCTCCTGGCCGGGGCAGCGCCGCTGGCCGTGTGGCGGCCGATCCTGGACTCGATCTACGCGGCGGTGGCAGCCGGGCGCTAGGACTGCCGGCCCTGGAGCGTCACCCTCGGCCGAGCAACGAGAGGCCGACGTCGTACAGCGCGTGGGTCCACGCCGCGATGCCGAATCCCCGGGCGGCATACAGAGCCGACAGCAGCAGGCCGGCGATCGCCCGAAACGTGAACGACGACACGGCAAAGACGTCGCCCAGTGGGCCGACGTAATGGAATCCGCTGAAGATCAGCGCCGAGAGCACGATGGCCACGGCGATCGCCACGGGCCGCCGGGCACCGAGCGCGAGCGCGGCCGCGAGCAGCCCCGACACCAGCAGGACACGAAAGACCAGCTCCTCGTAGATCCCCGCGCCCAGCGAAATGACCAGCTGGGTACCGAGTGGCAGAGAGCCGGCGGTCCCTTGAACGGCCGGAACCGACAACGGAGCCCCGGCGAGCAGGATCGCGGTGAGCTGCGCCGTGACCGTCCCGAACACGGCGGCATACGCGACGCTCTCGATGAACATCGTCGCCAGATACCGCGCACGAAGCGCGCCCGGGTGCCGGCGCCGGTCCCGCCAGACCAGCCATGCTCCCAACCCCAGCAGGCCCAGGCCGAAGACGGTGAGGCCGGTTCGGCCACCGAACGCCACGAACACCGTTTTGAGCAAGACGTCCGCGCCGTTGCGGACGCCCGCCATGGCCGTTGGGGGAAGCAGTGCCGCCAGGGCCTCGTACAGGACGAGCAGCGGGAACGCGAATATCAGGCTGTAGCGCGGGGCCCGCGTGGCCGCGAAGTATCCTGCCAGCGACATGGTCCCCAAGCTAGCGCCTTCCCTGCGCCGGCTCTAGCGCGGGCACCGGTTCGGCTCGAGGTGGGCGTCTGGCGCTGACAGTCGGAGCGAAGATCGTCGCGAGTCTGGCGGGTCGCCGAGGCGCGGCGGCCGGTTGGCTCTCGTGGGGCGCCGAGCCGCGCGGCCGGCCGCTCATCTGGATCCACGCGCCTTCCGTTGGCGAGGCCCTCACGGCCCAGCCCGTCATCCAGCGGCTTCGCGCGGCCCGGCCGGGCTCGACCATCATGCTCACCCATACCTCGCCATCGGTTCAGCGCTGGCCCTTGCCCCTCGGAGCGGACCGCGTGGCCTACCTGCCTGCCGGAAACCGCCGGACCATGGAGGCGATGTTCGCGCGGCTGTCGCCGGCTGCCGTGGTATTCGCGCGCGGGGACCTCTGGCCGGCGCTGGTGGCGGCGGCTGGCCGGCACCGCGTGCCGGTCCTGCTGATCGGCGGCGCGGTGGATCGCCGGAGCACGCGGCTCCGCCTGCCAATCCGGGCGATGCTCCGACGGACGTACGCAACGCTGCAGTGGGCCGGCGTCGTATCTGCCCAAGACGCGGCACGGCTCCGGCTCCTCGGCGTTCGCGAGGGCGCGATCGCCGTGACCGGCGATCCCCGCCATGATCAGATCCTGGAGCGGCCCGCCTCGCTGGCAGCGCCGCGCGAGGTCTTGCAGTGGGCCGCGGGCGATCCCGTGCTCATCGCCGGCAGCACGGAGCCGGAGGACGACGGCGTCTTGCTCGCTGCCCACCCGATCGTCGCGGCGAAGCGACCCGAGGCACGCCTGGTCGTGGTCCCGCACGAGCCACGCCCGCCCGATCACGCCGGGGGGCGGGATACACCGGTCCGCTTTCTCGCCACCGTTGGCGCGCTGGCCGACCTGTATCAGGCGGCGGCCATCGCCTACGTGGGCGGCGGGTTCAAGAGGCGCGGGCTGCACAACGTCGCGGAACCGGCCGCCTGGAGCCTGCCGCTGCTCTTTGGCGACGGCCACGGGACGCTGCCTGACGAGGCGAGTCGCATGCTCGCGGCCGGCGGCGCCGTGTCCCTGCCGCGCCGCGAGGCGGCGGAGCGGCTGGCGGCACAGTGGATCCGCTGGCTGGAAGATCCCGCGGCGGCGCGGCCCGCGGGGGAGG
>CAZVKD010000071.1:8328-12060 GCA_964627675.1 uncultured Gemmatimonadaceae bacterium | reverse complement strand
CCGGCGTCACGTTCGGCACCGAGCAGATCAACATCATCGCCCACAACACGCTGCGGGTGCCCGGACACTTCCATGCGACGGTCGTGGCGGGCACGGCGCTCGCGTTCATGGGCGTGACCTATTACGTGCTGCCCCTGATCTTCCGCAAGAAGGTCGCGTTCTATCCGCTCGCGAGAGTCCAACCGTACCTGTTCGCCACCGGCATGTTGATCTTCTCGGTGGCCATGACGTTCGCCGGCACGTTCGGCGTGCCGCGGCGTCACTGGGACATCAGCTTCGAGAACGCGCCGTTCGATCTCCAGTTCTCCCCGGCCGTGGATCTCGTGATCGGCGTCATGGGCGTCGGCGGACTGATCGCCGCCCTGGGCGGCGGCATCTACATCCTGATCACCGTGTGGTCGGTGTTCTTCGGCCAGCCGGTGGAGGAGGCGAAGGCCCAATGAGCATGTACGGACTTCCCAACGGGATCACCCATCCCCCGGCTCCGCTTCCGCCGGAAGCGGGCGAGTCGCCGGAGACCCATAAGGCGCCGGGCACCCTGGTGCTGGTGTTCGTCTTTCTGGCGACGTTTGTGCTGTACTACTTCGTGAACTGGAAGCTGCTGTCGGTCGTCTGGCGGGTGGGGTGAACGAACGAGCAGGGACGATCAGGGGCGAGCGGGGACAATCCAGGGAAACCGGGGCCGACAGTCGTTCCCCCTCCCCGGTCGCCCCCGATCGCCGCCGATCGCCCCCGATCGCCTCTGAGAGGTTCGGCCTCTCCTCGCTGGCGGCGATCCTCGGCATCACGGCGGTTCTTTGGGCCTTCGCTCTTTGGCCCCTGCCGACGGACACGCCGGCGTGGGTGTTCAAGGCCCGGACGTCATGCTTCGGATCGGCCTCGAACGGCCTGCCCGACGCGTCCGGCTGGGTGATCCTCACGCTGCAACCGCTCCTGATGCTCGCCGTCCTGTTCGCGGGGTGGGGCGGTGCGGTCACGTCGGGGATCGAGCGCCTGCGCACGGCCCGGTCGGGGCGCGTCACGCTCGGCCTTGTGGGTCTGGCAATCGTGATCGGAACCGCCGCCGCCGGCTGGCGCGTCATCAGCGCCACGCCCCCGGGTGACGCGTTCGCGGTGTCCGACGGAGCGATTCCGGACACCTATCCGCGTCTCGATCGGCCTGCTCCACCCCTCGCCCTCGCCAACCAGTTCGGAGAGACGCTCGATCTCGAGGCGTTCCTGGGGCGAGCGGTCATCGTCACGTTCGCCTACGCGCACTGTACGACCGTGTGTCCCGTGGTGGTGCACGACGTGCTCGAGGCTCGGCGCGGCCTGCCGGACGACTCGCCCGTGGTGGTGATCGTCACGCTCGATCCCGAGCGTGACGTCCCGAGCAGGCTGCCCGCCATCGCGCGGCAGTGGACGCTCGGCCCGGACGAATTCGTCGTGAGCGGGACGGTCGCCGAGGTGGATGCGGTGCTCGAGGCCTGGAGCGTACGTCGCGCGCGCTACCCTCGCACGGGCGACGTGGCGCACCCCCGGCTGGTCTACCTCGTCAGTCCGGAAGGCCGGCTGGTGTACGCCACCAGCGGCGGTGTGGCGGCGATCACCGAGCTGGCTCGCCGCATGTAGCTCCGCGCCGCCGCAACCACAGGGCGCCTCGAAGCCGGGCCGGCACCCGAGAGTGCCCGTCGGCCGATCACTTGAAACCCGGCACCGACGAGCACGTACGTCCGGGAGAAGGTCCGCCGATTACCGCGCGTGGAAACCAAGGTGGCAAGGAGGCTCGGATGCCCGGTGAGGTGTTATGGCCCACGGTCGCGTTCGGGACGATGATCTTGCTCGTCTTCGGCGGGCTAGCCCTGCTGCGTGTCTTGCCGCAGCCCAAGTCCCGAGTGCCGCCCCCATCGGACCGCGAAGCCCTGTTGGAAGACCTCGAGACCCGTCTTGGCCGGCTCGATGAGTTGCAGGAGCGGGTGAACGAGCTGGAAGAGCGCGTTGACTTCACCGAACGAATCCTGGCCAAGCAGCGCGACGCCGACCGCTCGGTCCTGCCCCCGGAATAGGGAGCCTTTGGCATTGCCGTGCCATGGGACGCGTCCGGCAGCCGACGGCGACCCGACAACGGGCTATCTCCTCCGGTGGGCGTCAGGTGCGATGATCAGCTCCAGCTCGTCCCCTTCCGTGACGGCAACAGACTCCGTGTACGCCGCCCCCGCCGCGATCAGGTTGATCGCGATCCGCAGTTCGGTGTGAAGCCAACGAAACGTGAATGTCGCTTCCCCCAGTCCCCGAACGACGCCCAGTCTGCGCTGCAAGCCGCCCTCCGAGACCGCGTACAGCGTGGCGTCATAGAAGTTCTGGTTTCTCACGTGCAGCGTGAGTTCGGGCGCGGGGTGTGGCTCCTCGTCCGCGGGGGTGCCCTCCGTTCCGCCGCCCCGGCCAACAAGCGCACACCCGGTCAGACTCGCGCCGGCGACCCACACGAGGAGTCCGACGACCGGAGCGCCCCGTGCCACGTTTCTCACCCGCCGGTGTAGATTCATTGCGCTCCCTCTCGACACAGGTGTGTGACGCTCGTGCCATCCGCGCTTCCGATAGTTGCGCTCGCGGCATTGGCCGCGCAACAAGACACCGTCCGGCGGGACTCGCTTCCGCGCGACACCGCCTTCCAGCTGAGCGAACTCGTGGTTACCGGCACCCGCGCCGCGCCGGTGCTGCGCATCGAGCAGCCCACGGTCATGGCGGTCCGGGCCCCCACGCCGTCTGACCGCGCGCTGGGGCGGGTGGCGGCGGACTTGCTGCGCGACCTGGCGGGCGTGCACGTTCAGCAAACCTCCGCGGGCCAGGGCGCTGTGGTGCTGCGGGGTCTCGTGGGCAACCAGGTGCTCCTGCTGGTAGACGGCGTCCCGCTCAATAACGGCACGTTCCGCGACGGCCCCGGCCAGTATCTGGCCACGATCGACCCCGAAAGCGTGGAGCGGGTGGAGGTGGTCCGCGGCCCGGCGTCCGTGCTGTACGGCTCGGACGCCCAGGGCGGGGTGGTCAACATGCTGACCACGTCGTTCCCGGGCGCCGGCCGCGGGCTCCACATGTCCGCCACCGCCACGTCGGCAACGCGCGGCGGGCGCGCGAGGGTCGCCGGCGGGTTGGCCGGCCGGAACTGGCAGTTGGGAGCCGGCATCTCCGCAGCCAGCGCCGGTGATCAAGCAGCCGGCGGCAACGTCGGCCGCCAGACCCCCACGGGGTTTGACGCCCTCGGCCTGGACGCGAGACTCGCCCTGGACGCCGGGCAACGGCACAAGCTGACCGTGGCGGCCCAGCACTTCCGCATGTACGACGTCCCGCGCTACGACCGCTACGTGAACCTCCGCGCCCCGGCGCCCGGTCCGGACGTGGAGCACGTGTTCGATCCCCAGGCGCGCCAGCTCGCCTACGTGCGCCACCGGTTCGAGCCCGGCAAGCAGGCACTCGCGACGCTGGAGACCACGGCGAGCCTGGCCGTTCAGCGCGAAGGACGGGATCAGGTTCGGCGCCTCGGCTCCGGCCTTCCCGATTCGCTTCGCGAGCATGTGCGGGACGACGTCTACACGCCCGGTCTCTCCGTGGTGGGGACCAGCTTCGCCCATGTCGCCGGTCGTCTCGCCAAGCTCACCTGGGGCGGCGAAGCGTATCGCGACCGGCTGGCGAGTTCCGGTTACAGGGAGGTGATCGCCACGGGAGCGCGCACGCCGCTGCTTCGACCAACCGCTT
>CAZVKD010000071.1:0-8318 GCA_964627675.1 uncultured Gemmatimonadaceae bacterium | reverse complement strand
CGGTGATGTGCCCTCCGGCCGCTTCCCGGATGGAAGCACGGCGGTGCGCACCGGATTGTTCCTGTCCGCCGAGACCGAAGCGGTGCGGCGCGTTCGGGTCACGGCCGGCGGGCGATGGAGCTGGTTCCGGAACGAGGCCGACGTGGGCCTGGCGTTCGGCGGGCGCGTGGTGGGCACGAGCGGCGAGGTGACCGGGCAGGTGGGTATCGTCACCGAACTGGCGCGGGACTGGCGGTTCACCACACGGGTGGCCCAGGGATTCCGCGCCCCCAACCTGTACGATCTCACCAACGTGGGACCGGTGCCCGGCGGGATTCAGTTGCCCAACCCCACGGCTCGCCCCGAGCGATCCCTCAGCTTCGAGGCCGGCCTGCGCTACGCGGGGCCGTCGGCGGGGCTCGACATCGAGGTGTATCGCTCCACGATCGAGGACTTCATTGACCGAACCATCGGCGTGTTCAACGGCGACACGCTGTTCAACGGCCTCCGCGTGTTCCAGGGAACCAACGTCGGTACGGCGTGGCAACGCGGCATCGAGGCTGAGGCGCTCTGGCGCGGTCACGGCCTCGAGCTGCGCGGCACGCTGCTCTACACGCACGGCGAGCAGGAACTCGCCTCCGGCGCGCGCGAGCCGATGTCGAAGATCCCACCGCTCAACGGCTCCGCCCGGGTCAAGTGGACGGCGCCCAACGGTCCGTGGGTGGAGTACGGATTGCGCTGGGCCACGGCGCAGGATCGCCTGAGCGCGCGAGACCTCCGGGACACGCGGATTCCGCCGGGAGGCACGCCGGGCTACACCGCGCACGGCGTTCGCGCCGGAGTGGACCTGGGGCCGGACCTGACCCTGACGGCCGGCGTGGACAACCTTGCCAACGCACTGTACCGGGACCACGGGAGCGGCGTGGACAACCCGGGGCGACACGTGTGGGTGGGGCTCTCCTGGACCGCTGATTTCTGAGCGCGGGCCCCAAGCCGACCTCCCCCCCCACCGCCGCTTGATCGCGGCTTGACGGCCCCGGGTCACGTTCCTCGCGTGGCCCTGGTCCTGTTGGTGTACGCCTTTCTGTCGAACGTGGCGCTCGCCGTCGTGCCCCACGAGGCGGTGGTCGTCTGGTACGGGCCCAGGCTCGGTATCTGGCGCACCGCCGCCGTCGCCACGGTCGGGACCCTCGCCGCCTCCTGGACCGATCACCGCCTGTTCGCGCCCGTGATCGGTCGCGCCCTCGCGCGGGACGGCTGGCACACCGGACTCGCGATCCGAGTCGCCCGCGCGTTCCGCCGCGCTCCGTTCGCCATCATCGCGCTCTCGGGCCTCATGCCCCTGCCCTTCGCGCCGTTCAAGCTCGTCGCCTTCGCCGCGCGCTACCCGCTCAAAGACTACCTCGCCGCCGTGGCCGCGGGTCGGTTCCCGCGCTACCTGCTGCTCGCCTGGCTCGGCACCGCCTTCACCGTCCCGACGTGGGCGCTCGCCGCCGCATTCGGGCTGTTTCTGCTTCCTTCACTGGGATCGTGGCTATGGCAACGGGTACGCGCGAACTGACGTTCTTCCTGGCGGCATCGGAGCGACGCCTGTTAGAGGCGATCGCGCGCCGCCTCCCGGCGTGGGTCACGTCCGACCTCCTTACCGCACTGGGCGTGGCGGGAGCGATCGTGACCGCCGCCGGGTACGCCCTCTCGGGCCACAACGTGTTGTGGCTGTTGGGCGCGTGCGCGGGGCTCGCGATCAACTGGTTCGGCGACAGCCTCGACGGAACGCTGGCCCGGGTGCGCCGGGCGGAACGGCCCAAGTACGGCTACTACCTGGATCACATCGTGGACGCGTTTTCGACGGCGGCCGTCGGCCTGGGGATCGGTCTGTCGCCGTTCATGGCGCTCGAGGTCGCGCTGGGTCTGGTGGTCCTGTACCTCGCGCTCTCGATCAACGTGTATCTCGAGACGACGGTCTTCGGAGTGTTTCGGCTGGCCTACGGCCGGCTGGGACCGACCGAGTCGCGGTTGATGCTGGTGGCCGGCAACGCCGGGGTGGTCACCGCAAGTCTCGCGGGCTTCGATCTCGCGGGGCCGCTGCACGCGGTAACCAACGGCCTCGGGATCGTGTTATCCGCCGGCATGGCCGCGCTGCTCGTGGGGCGATTCGGCAAGAACCTCAAAGCGCTGGCCCGCCTCGAGCCGCGACCAGGGCAACGGGCGCCGGCGCTCTACGCCCGCGCGTCGAGCCACCGCTCGACCGTCTCCTGACAACGGATGCGGTGAGTCTCGGTGACAACGGCTCGAGGCCCGCCCAGACCGTCGAGCACCGCGAGCAGCGCCTGCACCAGCTCGATCTTGTCGTAGCGATCGAACACGCCCCAGTAGCGCTCCACCAGCGACTGGAGTCGCGCCCGCGGCTCGCCGATCATGTCCCTGAACTCCTCCGGCAGGTTGCGGGCCCGCTCGCGGGTCACGCCGCGCCGGCGGTCCGCCCGGCGGCGGCGATCGCCAACCCGCCGATCCGCGCCGGAGCGCCGGTCTTCCGACCGCCGATCGGCGCCGCGCCGATCTCCGTCCCGCCGCTCAGTGTCGGGATCGAAGGCGCTACCCCCGTTGTTCACCCAAGCCATCCTGGCGACTGCGCAACCAAGTTCGGCACTTCCGGCCCGTCGGGAAAGGGTGCTTTTGGGACAACCGGCAGGCGTTTCTGGGACATCTGCGCCTCATCCGATGCAATCCCCGTGCCGGAAAGCCCCCGCGATTCGAATGCCACCGCTGGCGACGAGGAGCGATTCCCGGCGTGACCCCAGTGAGCCGCGACCCGCCTCGTGGTTGGCGCAACCCCAGAGGATCGCGGTGGCGAGTGCTCCCGCTCGTGTCCCATGCTCGAGGAGCCGGTTTTTCGACGGCCTCGTATCGCCTGACCCCCAACGATCTGGGTGGCTGGGCGGAGTGCCCCCAGGGAGAATCGAACTCCCGTTACCACCTTGAAAGAGTGGTGTCCTAGCCGTTAGACGATGGGGGCGGGGTCGGGCCGGAGCGACGTGTCATAGCGGTAACGGGATTCGAACCCGTGTTTCGGCCTTGAGAGGGCCGCGTCCTGGTCCCCTAGACGATACCGCCGGGAGCGACGCGGGAGGAATTATCGCCCCGAGCCGGGCTCCGGCGCAACCGTGCTGGCGGCAACCGTGCCCCGGCCGTAAGCTCATCTCGGACCATGAGAGACGACGCGACCGAGGATCAGGACAACGTCTCCGACCGCACCCGATCCGCGGCCGTCCCGCTGGCTGTCCTGCTGGGCGCCTTCGGCGCTCACCGCTTCTACGTCGGCAAGACGGGCAGCGCCATTCTCATGGCCTGCACCCTGGGCGGCATGGGCCTGTGGTGGATGGCCGACGTGATTCTGCTCTTGACCGGCGAGTTCCGCGACGCCGACGGCAGACGCGTGGTGAAATGGTCCGCCGATTCCCCCGGACGAGCAGCCCGTCTCGCCACCCCGCAGATCGAGAGCGTGCGTGACGAGATGGACCAGATGCGCGCGGAGATGACCGAGCTGGCCGAACGCGTGGACTTCATGGAGCGCATGCTGGCGAAGGCGCGAGAGCGCGACGCGATCCCGCCCGGCTCTCGCTAGCGCACCAGCCCCCGTGTGGAAGCGATCACGGGCCCAGGGACCACCGAACGGCTAGCCCAGCAACCAATCGGCCAGCTCCGCCAGCGTCCTAACCTCCACCACGGGGCTCGCGCCCAGGCCAACGGGCTCGTCCTTCCGGTTCACCCACGCCACCGGGATCCCGAGCGCCGCCGCGGGTGCCACGTCGTGGAACCAGCTCTGCGCCGCATGGAGCCAGTCCGCCGGGCCGAGCCGCTCTCGCGCGCGCACGAAATGCCCGTACGCGGGCTTGTACGACCGCACCTCGGCCGCGGTGACGACGAGATCGAACGGGACCGTGAAGTGCCGCCGCGTGCCCGCCAGCAGATCGTCGTCCACGTTCGAGAGAATGCCGAGCCGGATGCCTGCGGCGTGCAACCGCTCGAGCGCGGGATTGGTGTCCGCGAACGGCCGCCACGACGGTAGACTCTCGGGAAGGAACTCGGCCCGGGCCGTCCCGATTCTCCACCCAAGGCGCCCCGCCACCCGGATCGCCGTTTCAGCCAGCACCTCGCGGTACGAGCGGAACGCCCCGGCTTCCACCAGGGGCTCGATCTCGGCATAGGCCCGCAGGACCGCGTTCCGTTCAAGCGACACCCCGTCACGAGCGGCGGCGCTGATGAATGCCTCGCCGATCCCGGCGTCCCAGTCAATCAAGGTGCCGTAGCAGTCGAAGGTGACGACGGCGTAGGACGGGACCATGGGGTCCGAGCGGTCGGCCGTCAGGGGCGGGGGTCGGACGTCACCGGGGTGCCGCCGCGCGTCGCGGTCCGCGTCTTCGCCAGGTCCGCGTGCCGAAAGCACGTCACCAGATGGTCGTTCACCATCCCGGTCGCCTGCATGAACGCGTAGCAAATGGTGGAGCCCACGAACCGGAAGCCGCGTGCCTTCAGCGCCGCGCTCATCCGGTCCGATTGGCGTGTCCGCGCCGGGATCTGTCGCAGCGTCCGCCAGCGGTTCACGCGCGGCTTGCCGTCCACGAATCCCCAGAGGAAGTCGCCAAACGAGTCCCCATTGTCACGGAAGGCCAGGAAGGCGCGCGCGTTGCCGATCGCCGCCTCGATCTTGGCGCGATTGCGCACGATCCCGGGATCCGCCAGCAGCCGCCCGACGCGCCGGCCGTCGAATCGCGCTACCCGTTCGGGATCGAACCCCTCGAACACCCGGCGAAAGTGCTCGCGCTTGTTGAGAATCACGGCCCAGGACAAGCCGGCCTGAAAGCCGTCGAGCACCAGGTGCTCGAAGAGCAGCCGCGAGTCGCGCACCGGAACGCCCCACTCGCCGTCATGGTAGGCCACCATCAGCGGCGAACTCTCACTCCAACCGCAGCGCTGGAGTTGGCCCCTCGCTGCCGTACCCCCCGGCCGTCCCGTCTCACGTACGGTCACCTCGTGGTCCATCATGGTCTGATCGCTTGCCGTCGCTCGTCCCCGATCGTCCCCCGATTGTCCCCGCTCGTCCCCGATCGTCCCAATCTTGCGACGTCGCTCGGGCCTGGGAAGCCTCCGTGCGCTCGCGCGGTACCCGTGTTACGCTTGACGACACGCAAGGAGCCAACCATGAGCCTGACCATCACTTACCTCGGTCACGCCGGCGTGCTGATGGCGGACGGCAAGCACACGCTGGCCATTGATCCGTTCCTGAGCGGCAACCCCGTCGCCACCATGCGGGCGGCGGACCTCAAGTGCACCCATATCGCGCTCACGCACGGGCACGGCGATCATCTCGGCGACACCGTGACCATCGCGAAGGCCAACAAGGCCACCGTGTTCGCGGGCTTCGAAGTCACCGAGTACCTCGGCGAGCAGGGCATCAAGACCGAGGCGGGCAACCCCGGCGGGCGGGTCCAGGCGCCGTTCGGCTGGATCGCGTTCACGCAGGCGTTTCACTCGTCGTCCTACAACGGCCGGTACATGGGCGTGGCAATGGGCGTGGTGGCGCGGATGGGAGGTCAGACCATCTATCACTGCGGGGACACGGGGTTGTTCGGCGACATGCAGTTGATCGGCGAGATCTACCAGCCCGAAGTCGCGTTCATTCCGGTGGGAGATCGGTTCACCATGGGGCCGGAACTCGCCACCCGCGCCGCGGAGATGATCAAGCCCCACATCGCGGTGCCGATTCATTATGGGACGTTCCCGCTCCTGCTCTCCGACCCGTCGGCGTTCAAACCCCGGGGCGTGGACGTGCTGGTGATGAAGCCGGGCCAGCAGCTGACCTACCAGTGACCCTGGGCCGAGCCTCATGAGGGCGGCGGCGGACCGCGCTCGCCGCCTCCCGGTCGTGTGGCATGAGGCGTACGAAGTAGACATCGGGCCGCACGTCTTCCCCACGGCCAAGTACCGGCTCATTCGTGATCGGCTGCTGCAAGAGGGCACGATCGCCCTGGAGGACATCCGGACGTCGCCGCCGGCGTCCGACGGCGACATCGCCCTGGTGCATACCGCGGAGTACCTGGAGAAGATCCGCCGCGACGGCCTGAGCGCCGCGGAGCGGTTCGCGCTCGAAGTCCCGTTTTCGGCGGCGTTGCGAGAGGCGTCGTGGCTCTGCGCCGGCGGAGCCATCCTCACGGCGCGCCTGGCGCTCGCCTCCGGCGTCGCCGTGCACCTGGGCGGCGGCTTTCATCACGCGTTCCCGGATCACGGCGAGGGGTTTTGCCTCATCAACGACGTCGCGGTCTCCATTCGAGTGCTCCAGCGGGCCGGGGAGATTCGGCGGGCCGCCGTCGTGGACCTCGACGTGCACCACGGGAACGGCACGGCGGCCGTGTTCCACGGCGATCCCACGGTGCTCACCTTCTCGATGCACCAGGAGAACAACTACCCGGCGTGGAAGCCGCCAAGCGACCTGGACGTGGGACTGGAAGACGGCGTCGGTGACGCCGAGTACCTGGCGGCGCTCGAAGCGCACTTGAACGGCGCGGTGGCACGGCACAAGCCCGAGCTGGTGTGGTACCTCGCGGGGGCCGATCCCTACGAAGAAGATCAGCTCGGCGGCCTCGCACTCAGCATGGCGGGGCTCAAGCAACGGGACGCCATGGTGATCGAATGGTCACGCGCACGAGGGATACCGGCGGCCGTGGCGCTGGCCGGCGGCTACGCCCGGCGCCAAAACGACACCATCGAGATCCACTGCAACACCGTGCGGGTCGCGGCCGCGGCGCTGGCGAAAGCCCCCGATCGCCTCTGATCGTCCCCGCTCGCCCCCGCCCGCCCCTGTTGTTTCCTGCTCACCCCACCCAGCGCGGCACCATCCCCGACTTGCGCTGCCACTGCTGCAGCAACATCGCTTCGGCCGCCTCGGCGTCCACCGGCTCGCGGAACAGATAGCCCTGCGCGTGATCACAGGCGAGGGCCTTGAGGCGATCGGTCTGCTCCACGGTCTCCACGCCCTCGGCGATCACGTTGACGCCCAGGTCCCGCGCCAGCGTCACGATCGTCTGCACGATGTCCCACGACTCGCCGTCGGTCGCCGCGCTGATGAAGGAGCGGTCAATCTTCAACGCGTCAATGCTGAACCGTTGCAGATAGCTCAAGGACGAGTACCCCGTTCCGAAATCGTCAATCTGGACCTGGACGCCGGCCTTGCGCAGCTCGGCGATGACGCTCACGTGCGATTCCGGATCCACCATCAGCACGCTCTCGGTGATCTCGAGCTTGAGGCTGGTGGGCGGCAACTCCGTCAGGCGCAGCACCTCGAGAATCTGCGTTACGAGATCGGCGTCCCCGAAATGCCTGGCGGACAGGTTCACGCTGATCGAGAGCGGCCGGTCGGTGAACCGCCGCTGCCACGCCGCCGTCTGGCGGCAGGCGCGCTCCATCACCCAGCGCCCGATGGGGACAATGAGTCCGGTCTCTTCGGCGAGCGGAATGAACGCGCCGGGCGGGACCATGCCGCGCTCCGGATGCTGCCATCGCACCAGCGCCTCGAAGCCCGTGATCAGCCCGTCCCGCAGGTCCACGATCGGCTGGTAGTACACCCGCAATTCCTCACGCTCCAGCGCGCGCCGCAAATCGGTCTCCATCTGGAGTTGCGCCACCGCGCGCTCATGCATCCCCTGGTCGAACATCTCGTAGCATGCCCGGCCGCGCGCCTTGGCCCGATACATGGCGAGGTCCGCATCGCGCAGATGGAATTCCGGCTTCTCGTGCCGGGCCGTGGACAGGGCGATGCCGATGCTCGCCGTGGTAAAGACCTCCCGCCCCTCGAGCTCGAACGGCGCGCGCAGCTCCACCTGGATGCGCTCGGCCACGCGCGTGGCGTCGGCCACGTCCCGAATGTCGTCCAGGAGAATGGTGAACTCGTCGCCGCCCATGCGCGCCACCACGTCGCCCGGCCGGAGACACGCCTTGAGGCGTTGCGAGATCGCCACCAGCAACAGGTCCCCGAACGTGTGGCCGAAACTGTCGTTCACCAGCTTGAAACGATCGAAATCCACGAACAGCACGGCAAACAGGTAGTCGGGCCGCCGTCGCGTGCGCTTCATCGAACGGTCCAGGAGCGACACGAAGAACGCGCGGTTGGGGAGGCCCGTGAGCGGATCGTGGAACGCGTCGTGCAGCAGCTGCTCCTCGACCGTTTTGCGCGCCGTGATGTCCGTGAGCGAGCCGGCAAGCCGCGTGGCCTCGCCGTGAGGGGTTCGCACCGCGAGCCCCCGGGCCAACACCCAGCGATAGCCGCCGTCCTGATGTCGCAG
>CAZVKD010000070.1:10923-12079 GCA_964627675.1 uncultured Gemmatimonadaceae bacterium | reverse complement strand
AGGTAGTGGCAGGCGTGGCCCAGCACGCGCTCGGCGATGTCCTTCCAGGCGTACAGGTGAAACGGCGTCCAGCCGGGCGTGGCGCGAACCAACGCGTCCCACTCACGTGCATCACCGGAATACGACGCGGTGCTGATCATGGAGCGGGCACGCCGAACCACGCGACTCACGCGCTCAGCGCTGGATGCTCTCGGATCGGCCGAAACCGGAACTCACTGAGCAGTCGCTCGAGGCGTGGCGCCGTGCGCTCCAGGCCGCCGTAGTGCCGCACGCGCGTGGTCCAGGGCAGCCCCTCAAGCCGCGGCTGCTCCGGATCCAGCTCCCAGGGATGGATGTAGAAGGTGGCCGGCACGCCGCGCCGCTCTGCGTCCCTGAAGGCGCCGCGAACCACGCCGTACGGGAACAAGCGGAAGTAGGCACCGCCCCCCGCCGGCAGGTTCTGGCCCATCCACCGCACCGTGGCGGGCGGGACCTCGAGAATCCGCCCGCCGGAGCGCCCGTTCCGCCAGTGCGGGTCTCGACTTGCGCCGGGGTATCCGTAACCCGGGCGCCGAATGGGGAACAGGCTGGAATCGTAGCGGTACCCCTCTTCGCCCAGGATCTCCAGCGCCCACTCCCGCCCCGGTACGATCGAGAAGCTCGGCGCGCGAAACCCGATCACCGCCGTCCCGGCAAGATCCTCCAGCGCGGACCTGGTGCGCCGCACCGATTCCCGGAATTGTTCCGGGGTCTGTTGGGTGACCCGCCGGTGGTCCCAGCCGTGCGATGCCACTTCGTGGCCGCGGGAGGCGATCTCGCGCACCAGGTCGCCGTGCCGCTCGGCCACCCAGCCCAACACGAAGAACGTGCCCCGGGTCGTGTGGCGATCCAGCAAGCCCAGCAAGCGATCCATGCCGATCCGCAGCCGGCTCTGAAACCCATCCCACGACGAGCGCGCCACGTGCGGTTCCAGCGCGGACACCTGGAAGTACTCTTCGACGTCTATCGAGAAGTGATGCATGGGCCGGACGGTCACAGGGGCAATCTACATGCCCCGCCCCGAAACACGACGGGCCCGGCGGATAAACCGCCGGGCCCGCGCACCCGACTCGAAACCGCGCCTCGGCCGTTACGCGTTCTCGATATCGGAGTCCTGCTTGCGACGCCGGCGAACCAG
>CAZVKD010000070.1:5852-10913 GCA_964627675.1 uncultured Gemmatimonadaceae bacterium | reverse complement strand
ATCGTCACCTGCTCGGGAACGACGGTGCACGGCGGGAAACTGCCGAACGTGCCGTCGCTCTCCGGGTTTCCATTGGGCAGGCCCGTGTCGCACTTGAGCGAGCTACCATCCGGCAACGATTGCGCGTGCCAGCGCACCTGGGCGTTCCCCAGCACGAACTCCTCGCTGGTGTCGAACGTGAAGACCACTGGCGGATCGGCGTCGGGGATGCAGGTGCTCCAGTGGGTTCCACCGTCGGACGGATCCACGCACCCGATAATGCCGTCACCGCCCTTCTCGGTCTGCGTGATGATCTCCAGCTCGATGGCCGCTCCCTGGATCCCGCCGCCGCTGCTCACCGTCTTCCACGACGAGGTGATGTCCGATCCCCCGTACGTGACGGACGCGAGCGAATACGTCCCGTTCCACTCGGGTACACCCATGTGATACAGCGCCAGCGCCGTCATGCGATACGGAATCCCCAACACGCCGTTCAGATTCCACACGTCCATCTGGAGCTTCCACTGACTGCCGACCTGGAACGTGGTCAGGTGCACGCTGCCGCACACCACGAACGCGCCAACGGTGCAGTAGTTGTCGAACGGCTTGAAATCCGCCCGGGCCGGCCCAGACGACAGGGCTGCCACACCCGCCGTGAGGACGGCGAGCCGCCTGACCTTCGAGATCCGTTCAGTCATGTCGCAACCCTTTCTTTCTGTCCGGCAACGTGGCGCAGCGTGGCCACTCCGAAGCCGACATACGAACCCGCGAATGCCACCGCGATCAACGAGGTCTTGATGATAGCCTTCCTGAGCCCGAGCCGCACCACCGGGTTGTCTCCGGCGGCACGCAACGCCACCGGTACGTCCAACAAAAAGATCACGTAACCCAGCAGCAACGCCGTCCCGAGGACGGTCAACACCCACCCCACCACCAGCGACTGCCACCTCACCCCGCGCGCCACCGCCGAGCCCAACAACCCCGCGAACCCCATCGTGACCAGCGGAAGCCCGGCGAAACTCGAGACCACCGTTCCGAACTCCCACTCCGGATTCCCGAACGCCAGGGGGTACCACGCGAGGGCGAAATCCCCCAAACCCACGACGGCCAGAATAAGGCCGAACCACCCGAGCCACTTCCAGCCATCCCCAGGACCCATCGGGATACGCGAACGCGCCGCTCGCTTCGGCTCGGCCGCAACGAGGACCTGAGGGTCAGACATCTAGCGCTGCATCTTTCAGCACGTTCCGTGCCTTCTGACTGGCAGCCTGTGGCAGGCTAAGACATTGCCTTCCAAACACTTAGACACGAGACCTCAACTCCTGACAGTGAGACCTGGCAGCTTCGCCCAACACTTGTGGCGGCATCGCTCCAGACTAGCCCCGAGCATGAGGGCCCTGGCCGCCCCCACCACAGCTGTTCAGATCAGCGGAAGCTAACCCGCACTCCCAGTCGTACCACCCTCCCGGCGGTTCGATAGGCCAGCGGCTGCCCAAACCGCGGGTTCGCGCTCATAGGCACGGTGACCCGCCCGGTCCCGGCATCCGTGGCCAGCGCCGCGGACGCATCCACAAGATACAGGGCCAGGTCCCGCACGGCCTCCTCGGGCTCCACCACGTTCAATGCCTCCATCCACAGCTCCACCGGCTGCCGCCCCACCCACACCGGCCCCAACCCCAGCCTCAAGTCCAGCGACCGATAGTCTGGCTCGCGACACGAGTTCCGCTCCGCGAACCGCCCCGCCTGGCTCGCCAAACACGGCCAGGCCGCGATGAGGTCGCTGACGCCCGCCAGTGCGTCGTCCACGTACGCCGGGTCGTTCGTGGGCGAGCCGTCCGCGTTGGCATCCACGCCGGGCGCGAACCCCGGCGTGAACGGCAGCCCCGAGCGAAGGCGATACAGGGCCGCCAGCGAGAACCCGCGCGGCCCGAGCGGCGAGAGCTCCGCGCCCGCCACCAGCCGGTGCGGCACGTCCAGGTCCGACCGCCCATCCGCCCAGTCCACCCCGTTCAGGCTATCCGGAAAGGGCGACAACTCGGCGTACGGCCCGCCGTAGCGGCCGCCCAGCCAGTTGTCCCTGGTCCGCGAGTAGGTGTACCAGGCCAGGAGCTTGAGTACACGCCCCACTGGCTGCTCCAGGCCCAGCGTCACGCCCCAGTAGTCGGAGTACCCGTCCGGATTGAGCGCGGATACCAGTTCGAACTCGCTGAACCGGCGGTTGGAGCCCGGCACGGCGCCCACCAGCGAGCCTTCTTTCACCAGTGTCCCGTACAGCGGCCGGCCGTATTGATCCGTTCCCGCGCGCCCGGACAGTCGGTTGAGATCCGCCCGGCGCAGGAGGAAGTCGGTGTGCCGGTAGGCCACCGAGGCCGAGATCTGGCCCTCGCGGCCCACCTTGCGGCTGATGGCGAAGTCCGCCTTGGACGAGCGCGGCGGCTCGTAGTCTGGCTGGAGCAGCGTGAGACGCTTCCCGACTTCACTGGCCGTGGCACCGGGATCGCCGGGCCAGGCGCCGAGCAGCCCCGCGCCACGCCGCACCGTCACGCGGCCGGCCTCGCCGATCAATTCCTCGAAGGCCGCAGGGTCCACCCGGCCGTAATACACCCCGATCCCGCCGCGCAGCATCCACGCCCCGCGCTCGCCCAGGCGCCAGCGGAACCCCACGCGCGAGCTGAGGCGCGCCACGGCCCGCATCGAGTCCAGGTTGGAAAGGCCGGTCTTCTCCAACCACTCGCGGTTCTGCACCACACGGTCCATTGGAACCCGCTCGACGTCGTAGCGGATCCCCGTGATCACGTCGAGCCCGGGCGTGACGGTCCAGCGATCCTGAAGCAGGCCGCCGAACTGGGGCAGAGAGAACCGCACCCCGGGGTTGGTCACGTCGGCCCGCAGATAGAACCCCCGCGTCTGTGCCAGCCCCGCGGCGTCCGAGAACCAGAAGACGCCCGATCGCCCATAGGCGTAGGTGCGGTCGTGGGACGAGAGCGTCCCGGCCAAGCCGAGCTTGAGGCGATGGGCCCCGGCGTCCAGATGGAGCGCGTTCCGCACCACAACGTCGGTGCGGAGGAAGCGGGCGGGTACCGTGGGATCCACGCCGAACGCCGCGCCGGATGCGGTGAACGTGGCCGCGCCACCCGATCCGGCGTAGTCCCGTTCGCTTCGATAGAACCCGACGCGCAATTCGTTGGAGAGCGCTCCGGCGAAGCGCGAGGCGAGGGTGAGGGCGGCGAGCGCGTCGGTCGCCTCGACGCCGGTGCCCGATGGGTCGAGCGCCTGGATGCCCCAGGCCGCGGGCTCGCTCCGCCTGGCCCGCGCGATGCTGGTCCACGCGCGCAGGCGGTGATTGGGCCCGAGCTGCCAGTCGAACGAGCCGAACCCGCCGGAGCGCTCCTCGCGCACGTAGCGCGGCGCGAGATAGGGCGCCAGGCTCCCGCCCCGAGCCGCGACGTTGGCCGAGAGCTGCGAGTCGTCGCCGGTGGGCTCCCAGGCGCGCGGCTGCGCGATCCAGTGACGCTCGGCGCCGCCGCCGAGCGCGAAATGCGCCGTGTCCCGGATCGCGGTGCCGCGGATCACGAGCCCGCCCCGCCAGGACGAGAGCGACTGCACGGTGGGGTCGAAGACGTTCGAGCGGGACAATGAGCTGGGCGACCAGTCACCCAACGCCTCGACCTGGACTGAGCGGGCACCGCGCACCGAGCGCAGGTGCAGCACGCCACCCGCGAAGTCGTTCCACTCCAGATCCAGCGGCTCGGTGAGCAGCGCCGCGGCGTCTAAGCCCAGCAGGGGAAACGCCCCGTCCAACCCGGGAACGGGCGGCAGGTCGGGATGTCCGGTCAGGGCAAACGGGAGCCCGTCCACCGCGATCGCGCTCAGGCGCCCCGGCAGCCCCTCAGCCCGCAGCGCCTCGTCCGCCACCGTCGCCAACGCCATTAGGCCGTTGATCCCACTGCTCGCGCTCGCCGCGAGACGCCGCACGCCAAAGCGCCCATAGGCGTGGGCCGCATCCGGCTCCGCCGGGCCCCCGGCTCCCCGGTGCGCCACGGTATCCACGCTGTTCACCGGCGGGGCCTCGGCGGCCAGCACCACACGGAGCGACAGCCGATCACCCGGGCCCACACTCACCCCGGTTACGTGAACCGGCCGGAAACCGATCTGCTCCGCCCGGAGGTCGTAGCCGCCGGCGGGCACCAGCGCGAAGGCGATCGCGCCGCCCTCCCCCGTCTCGCCGGTGCGAGAGACGCCCGTGGCCCGCTCGACCAGCGTGGCGATCGCCCCCACGACGGGCTCCCCAGTCTCCGTCACCACCGCCACCTCGATGGCCGCGGCGGTCACGCTCTGGGACCAGAGCGGCCCGGCCAGCGCGCCGAGACCGGCCACCAGCGCGGGGACGAGCAGCAGGTTCAAGAAGGCGCTCCCGCCCCGCTCGCCCTGGGCCTTGCCGTCTCCACCGCGGCCGCCGCTTGCCCTACGCCGCACTCTGCCCGGTGCCATCCGCGCGCTCGACGCCGCGCTCGTTGTGTACTCCGCGGTGATGCAGTTGGCCCGCTCCTCTTTCGCTGGTTGGCTACGGGGTTGGGGTGACCCGGCGCGAAATCGCCGGTTGACTTCCGGCACCCCTTCATGGTAGAAACCGCCCGGCTGCGCCACGCCGTGATGCCGCGAGCGCCGAGCAATGTTAGCATGGCCCCGACACGAGGAGCAAACCTGCCCTTCCAGAGATTCCACCCGGCTCACCGCTCATCTGCCGCATGACCCGACGCGCCTGGGCGCTCGCCGTGCTCGGTTGCACGGCGCTCATCATTGCCGGAACCACGCTGCTACCCTCCGACATGCAGAGCGGTGGCAGCGCGCCGTCGTGTCTCTTCTGTGGCGAGCGTGACGTGGCCGACGGGATTCGCAACCTGATCCTGTTCGCGCCGCTCGGGGTCGGCCTCGCCCTGCTGGGGATCCCGCTCCTCCGGGTTGCCGCGATGGGGTTCGCGCTCTCGGGCGCCATCGAGGCGCTTCAGCTCAGCATCATCCCCGGCCGCGACGCGAGCCTGGCAGATCTGCTCACGAACTCGCTCGGCACCGCGCTCGGTG
>CAZVKD010000070.1:0-5842 GCA_964627675.1 uncultured Gemmatimonadaceae bacterium | reverse complement strand
GCCTGGCTCGTGGTGACGGTCCCGCGCCTCTACGGCGCGCCCGGAGCACGCAAGGAGCGGGCCGCGCGCTGGGCCGCCGCGGCCGCCTGGCTCGCCACAGCAGGCTCAGCCGCGCTCATGCTTCCGTCATTACCGGAGAGCCGGTACTTCGGCCAATGGAATCACGAGTTCGGCGGGCGAAAATGGGAGGGCGCGGGCGTGATCTCGGCCACGATTGACACGTTGCCGATCGCGGACTGGGAACTCGCTGCCTCGCCCGAGGTGCGCCAGGCCATGCTCGCTGGGGCGCCCATCGAGGTACGGGGCATTGCCGGCCATCCGGTGCCGCGCGTCACGCCCTTCTTTCAAGTCGCAGATCACCGGCAGCGGTGGATCTTCTTGATCGGCCCGGACCGCGACGATCTGGTATTCCGTTACCGCACCTGGGCCACCAAGATGGGGTTCGATCAGCCCGACCTGAGGCTCCGTGGCGCGCTCGCGGAGGTCCAGGCCGGCGACACCATCGTCATCCGAGCCTGGCGCGAGCGGGGGAGGTACTGCCTGGTCCTGAACCAGCGACGGGACTGTGGCCTGGGTTATTCGGCGGCGGGCGGGTGGCGCTTGCTCATGCATCCGGAACACCTGCCACGGTGGACGGGTTCCCTGATCGGCGCGGCGTGGCTCGCCCTGCTCGCGGCGCCGTTCGCGTCACTCACCGGCTCGCGGCGCACTCTGCTGGTGGGCACAGCGGCCCTCGCCCTGGCACCCGCTGTGAGCGCGCTGCTGCCAGGAGTCCTGATACCGAGTGTGATTGAGTGGCTGGGGCTGCCACTGGGGGTTACGGCTGGACGCGCCCTGGGCGGGCGGCTCGCGGCACGCGTTTCATAGTAACCGGGCGCAGGGCGAAGCGGATGGGACGGGCCGGAGCGATGCCGGGGCGCGAACCCGGTGGCCCGCCGTGGGGATCGTGGGTCGCACCGCCCATAGGCATCGCGAAGGCCCGTTCCATTCGCTGAGCCCGCACGCGAATCGGCTGACCCGCGAGGGCATGAAGTGCAAACGGAACACCACATCGCGGAGGCCGTCCCATCCGCTGAGCCACGCGCGCCTGAACAACCCGATGAACCGTGCGACTGTCAGGCCGTGGGCCCGAGTACCTCCTCGACGCTGAGCGCCACGCCCGCGAGGAGCAGCGGCTGCACGGTCTCGCCCCGCCGGGCGATCCGCACGCTGGCATAGCCGTCGGGCCCGGGCTCCCGGTGGACCTCCACCGTGTCAGCCGGGAGATTCACCAGCCATGCCTCTGGAACCCCCGCACCGGCGTACAATGGCAGCTTCACCTCGCGATCGTACTCGAGCGAGCTGTCGGCCACCTCGATCAGCAGGAAAACGTCTGCTGGACCAGGATGCGCCTTGCCGTAACCGCCCGGCCGGCGAACGAGGAGCGCGATGTCCGGCTCGGGCTCGTGGCGTTTTCCCAGCCGAATAGGGCTCTGCACTCGCACGCGTGCGACATCCTGGACCGCGGTCACGAACAGGTTGGTCAGAACGCACACGCATTCGGCGTGGCGCGGCCCAATCGGGCTCATCTGGACGACCTGGCCGTTGATGAGCTCGACCCGGTCGCCTCGACCGATGACCCCGAGCTCGCCCATCCGGTAGTACTCGTCCACCGTGAAGGGTCCGGGGAGCAGGCGCGCGACCATGTGCACAGTATCGCCTCGGCGAGAATGCCGAGTCAAACATGAGCGACGATGCGGCGCCCAGAACCACCATTCCCCTGCGTAACGGTGCGAAAAAACGCGAGACCTTGCAGGCGGGAGTCCGTTGGGCGCCCATGCTCGGCGGATTAGGGGTGCCGGACGCGAGACAGCTGAGCCAAAGCGGATGGAACGGGCCGGAGCGATGCCGGGGCGCGAACCGGTGGCCCGCCGTGGGGGTGGTAGGTCGCACGGCCCATGCATCGCGAAGGCCCGTTCCATCCGCTGAGCCGTACGCCCGGGGCAGGCTAAGACAATGCCACAAATTGAATTAGCGCTACTGCATAACCAACACATGCGGTGTTGTGTCTGCGCAACAGGCGGTGCTGTGAGATGCGGGGTGCGGCGGGCTGGTTGGGATCACCCAGACACTGCTAGCCGCACAGCACGCTGCCGCCATTCACGTTGAGGATCTCCCCCGTGACGTGCCGGGCGAGCCGGGAGCACAGGAACACGATCGGCCCCGCCACGTCCTCGGCGCTGGCCACGCGCCCTAACGGAATGCCTCGCTCGATGGCCCGACGTCCTTCGCCCCCGTCCCGCTCGTACGGGACGCGTGACATCTCGGTGTCCACCCATCCTGGCGCCACGGCGTTCACGGTGATGTCGTTCTTGCCCACTTCCACCGCGACCGATTTCACGAACGAGATGATGGCGCCCTTGGTGGCCGCGTAGTCGGCGTGAAACGCCTCGCCACGCTGCCCGGCGGTGCTGGAGACGATGACGATCCGGCCGCCGCGCTTCATGACCCGGAGCGCGGCTCGCGTGCCGAAGAACACCGAATCCAGGTTGGTGGCGAGCGTCCGGCGCCATTGCTCCGGGGTCATGTCGGCCACCGCTACATCCTCGGGCGGCCAGATGCCGGCGTTGGCCACGAAGATGTCCAGCCGGCCGAACCCCTCGACCGTCTCCTCCACGACACGCTGGCAGTGCTCGGGACGGGAGAGATCGGCCTGAAGGCTGGTCCACTGGCGGCCGAGTCCTTCCACCACGCGAGCTACAGCATCCGCGTCGCTCTTTCGGGTGTGGTAGGTGAAGGCAACGTCGGCCCCGGCCTGGGCCAGGAGCTTGACCGTGGCCGCACCGATGCCGCGGGAGCCGCCGGTGACGAGTGCGACCTTGCCGCTCAGATCAATGAGTGCCACGCTCAGTGTCCCCCCGACCTCTTTCGCCGCACGGTTCGTGTGTCAAGCAGCTCCCGGTGGAACGATGTGTCCCTTCGGACGCCGCCTCCCGGACACGTCGGTCTTCTCGTCATGGGCAAGACAGCCGACCTCAGCGTCCTCGACGTTGGCACCGGCGCGCATCGCGCCTACGCGCGGTCTCCGCGACCGCCGTCCCCTCAGCGCCCCAGCATCCGTCGCACCCGCTCGCCAAGACTCTCGCGCAGCCCGAACCGCGGCAGGTCGCGCATCTCCCCGTTGGCAAGCACCGCCCCGGGGTTCTCCACGGTGAGTCCGGCGATCAACGCCTCCGCCGCCTGCGGTCCGTGCGCCGTGCGCTGGCGCAAGAACCGCGCGGCCGTCCGGAGCGAGCGGCGGTCCCCGTGGTTGTCCGCGGCGAGCACGTGCACCAGCCCGGCTTCGATGAGCTCGCGCGCCACCCGGCCCCGCGACGTCGGCCGGGTGAGCGCCGTCGCATCCACCTGGATGCGCGCGCCCACGGACTTCCACTCGGTGATCACCGGCGGCGAGCACACGCCGTAGCGCTCCACGTGGGCGACGATGGGAACGGCGCCGGCGCGCCCCATGTCCTCGAGTACCCGCGTGGCCAGGCTCGCTACCACGCTGAGGCGGAACTCCACGAGATAATAGCGCGATCCGCAGAGCGCGTAGCGAGGATCGCCCATGCACAGCGGAGGCAGCGGCTCGTCCAGCAGGATCTCGAACCCCGGATGCAGCTCGGGACTCGCGGGCGCAGCAGCCCGGAGCGCCTGGAGGGCCGCGTCGCGCTCGCGGATGGCCTGTTCCCCCTTCATGGCGATATCGCTGGCCCGCAGGTGGGGCGTCAAGACGACCGCCCTGACGCCGTCCTCGGCCAGGAGCCGCAGCGCGGCCAGCGCCTGCTCGGCGCTCTCGGCGCCGTCGTCCAGGCCCGGGAGCAGGTGCGAGTGCAGGTCAATCATGTCCGGCGGCGGCCGGCTCCGATGCTGAGATGATCGCCGGCGACACCGGGCAGTCCGCGCTCACCGCAGGTCCTCCAGCGCGCCGGGCTCCTGCTCTGCCAGGAGTTCACACGCGAGCGTGGCGAACCCATCGGCGGCGAGCAGCGTGCTTGCGGTCTCGGGCGACGCCGATCCACGCATGGCCTGGTCCAGCAGGCCGTCCGCTATGGCGCGGAGTCGCGCGGCCCTCGATCGCGGGTCGTGAGCCCGCTCCTCCGCCAGGGCGCTCGCTCTCAGCGCACGCACCATCGGCTCGCGCAACTCGGCCGGCGCTTCGGCCAGCCGCTCCTCGACCCAGCGTTCCAGCGACTGCCTCACGACGCCGCGGCCCTGAGCAACTGCCCCACGATCTCCGGCGCGCGGCGGCGCATCTCGTCGAACTTCGCGGGATCGCCCACGCCCGCCGAGGCGAAATGCGGTCGGCCACCGCCGCGGCCGCCGCTCACCGCCGCGATCCCGCTCACCACGTCGCCGGCCCGGACGCCGCGCGAGACGAGATCGTCCGTCACCGCCACGTGCACCCCGGGCCGCTCGCCCTGGACGAACAACACCTGCACCGCGTTCCGCTGCTTTTCCCGGAACGCGTCCATCAGCACGCCGATCTGCTCGCGATCGGGCACCGGCGCGTCCCCCACCACGACCAGCGTGCCGTTGATGCGGTGCTCCTCGCCGCTCCCACCGGCGGCGGCACCCGCCCCGCTCCGCACCAGGTCCTCGATCTGCTTCTCCAGCCGCTTGCGCTCGGCGAGCAAGGCCTCGATGCGGGCCGCGAGATGCTCAGGATTGGTGCGCAGCGTCTCCGCCGCCCGGCTCAACCGCTGGTCCAGCTCGCGGAGGGCGGTGTACGCGGCCGGTCCCGTCACGGCCTCGATGCGCCGCACGCCCGCGGCGACGCCGGATTCGTGCGTGAAATGGAACAGCCCGATCTGGCCCGTGGTCCGCACGTGCGTGCCGCCGCACAACTCCTTGGAGATCCCCGGCATGTCCACCACGCGAACCTTGTCCCCGTACTTCTCGCCGAACAGCGCCATGGCGCCGGCCGCGATGGCGTCGGCGTACGACATCTGGTAGGTCTCGACGTCCACGTTGGCCCACACGCCCTGGTTCACCGCTTCCTCGATCGAGCGCAGCTCCTCGTCGCTCACCGGATGGTGATGCGAGAAGTCGAAGCGCAGACGATCCGGCGCGACCACCGATCCCGCCTGCCGCACGTGCGGCCCCAGCACCCGGCGCAACGCCGCGTGCACCAGATGGGTGGCCGAGTGGTTGCGCTCGATGTTGCGCCGGCGCTCCTCGGCCACGATCGCCTCCACCGGCGTGGGCTCGAACGGGCCGCTCCAGGGACCCACGAGCACCTGAAGCCCCTCCACCTTGCCCACGTCGGCCACCGGCAGTTCCCACCCCTGCCCCTTCACCACGCCCGTGTCGCTCACCTGGCCGCCCGACTCGGCGTAGAACGGATTCTCGTGCAGGACCAGCTCCAGACGATCCTCCACCTGCCGGAACGCGAGGACCTCGGTCTCGACCCTGGTGGCCTCGTAGCCCACGAAGCGCTGGCGGACGCGGGGACGGACTCGAATGAACCCGCCCCGGCCCCGAGCGGCGCGACGGACCGCGGGCCCGCCGGAGGCCGCACCGCCAGCCGGAGCCCGATCGCCCTCGCGGCCGTGGGCGGCGTGGCCCCCTCCCCCTCGCCGGGCCCGGCGCGAGCGTTCCTGCTGCTCGGCCAGCGCGCGCTCGAACCCGGCGACGTCCACGCTCCAGCCACGTTCGGCGGCGATGAGCTGGGTCAGATCAATCGGGAAGCCGTAGGTGTCGTACAGCTTGAACGCGTCGGCGCCCGAGACCGTGCCGCTCGCTCTGGTGATGATCTCGTCCAGCCGCGCGAGACCGTCCTCGATGGTCTCCAAGAACCGCTCCTCTTCGGCCCGCGTGACGG
>CAZVKD010000069.1:7067-12148 GCA_964627675.1 uncultured Gemmatimonadaceae bacterium | reverse complement strand
GCCGTCATCCCGAGCGCCGAGAGCACCGTCGCCGGGATCGAGATCCCGAGCACGGCCGAGCGACAGCTTCCCGTGCAGGTGTCGGGCTTCGCCCCCAGCATGCCGAACGTCGCCCCGGCGAACGCGAAGCCAAGGCCATTGCCGACGTAGAGCGCCGTCCGCATCCCCGACCGCACCTCCGCAAATCGCTCGGGGGTCATCATGATGGCCAGAATGTCCGGGCCGGCTGCGCACGCCAGCGAGACCGCCGCGATGGGCCCCGCGCAACAGAGCGCCGAGCCGAGGGCGGCGATGACCCCGCCCGCTGCCGCCGCGACGGCCTTAGTGACCGGCGTGATCATGCTCCTCCAGGGCCGCGAGGATCGGGCAGTCGTCGGTGGGCCGCCGGGCCGCGCAGGCGGCGGCCAGGCGCTCCAGGGTCCGTTTGATGCGCTGGAGGTCGCGGATCCGTTGCTCGACCAGTTCGATCTTCTGCCGCGTTCTCCGCGACACGGCGCCACAGGAGGCGGCGGTGCGAACCCGCAGGCTGAGCAGCTCGTGGATCTCCTTCAGCGAGAAGCCCAGTTCCTGCGCATGCTTGATGAAGCGGAGGCGGCCGACCGCGTCCGCGGTGTACTGCCGGTAACCCGTGGCGGAGCGCTGCGGGGCCGCGAACAACCCTCGCCGCTCGTAGTAGCGAATCGTTTGCGGGTTCACGTCGGCCGCTCGAGCCACCTGGCTGATGGTCAGGGTCATGACTCCCCTCTCCTGGCGTGAGATAGTACACCCTGTACCAAGGTATAATGTCAAGCGGCCAGTCCTGCCCGCCCCAGCGTCGGGCCAACGCCCCGATCGCCAGCGGCCGGGAACTTCCAGAGGCGCTTCCCGGTTTGTCACGAAACAGCCCGCTATGACCCGTTGGAGGGACGGCTATGGCCACCCATCGCGCCTCTGGCGCCCGCCCTCGACTCACGATTCTGGTCACCGCGCTCGGGATGTCGTGCGCCGGCATCCCGGACGCCGGCATCGGCCCGGATGCCGAGATCACTTGCAGCATCCCGCGGGACCTGATCTTTGACGGCGGGCCGGGGAAAGACGGCATTCCAGCGCTGACCAACCCCAGGCTGGTGACGGACCTCGAACCCGGCGCCGCCTACCTTCGACCTGAAGACCGCGTCATCGGTTTCGTGGTTGACGGCACCGCAATCGCGGTCCCCCTCAATATCGGGTGGTGGCACGAGATCGTGAACTTCGACATCGGCGGCCGTCACCTGGCAATCACCTATTGTCCGCTGACAGGCTCGGGCCTCGGCTTCGACCGCGCCAAGGCTGGCAACGCCGAGTTCGGCGTCTCAGGCCTGCTGTTCATGAACAACCTGATCATGTACGACCGCAGGGCGGACGAGTCGTTTTGGCCGCAGCTGAGCCGGGGCGCCCGCTGCGGCGCCAAGATCGGGACGGATCTCGACATGATCCCCGTGATCGAAATCACGTGGGAGGGCTGGCTCACGCTGTACCCCAGCACGAAAGTCGTTTCATCCGAAACGGGCTTCCGGCGAGACTACAACTCCTATCCCTACGGCAACTACGACGATCAGGACAACGCCGGCCTTCTCTTCCCCATGCCGCGGGTGGACCCGCGCCGGCCGCCCAAGGAGCGGGTGTTGGGGATTCCTCACGACTCCGGCGGCATCGCCTTTCCATACGGAGCACTGGCGGAGGCAGGCCAACTCGCCGTGGTGGACACGGTGCTCGCGGGACGGCGCATTGCGGTATTCTGGGACGGGACGCGGCAGGCGGCTGCCGCTTTTCGTATCACGAGCGACAGCCCCGCGAGGACGTTCCGCGCCGTGGACCAGCGGATCACGGACGCCGAGACGGGCAGCACCTGGCAGGTTGACGGCCTGGCGACCGCCGGTCCCCTGGCCGGCACGCGACTGGCGCCCGTGACGGAGGCGTACGTGGTGTTTTGGTTCGCGTGGGCGGCGTTCCAGCCCCGGGCGGACCTGTGGACGCCCCCCGGAAGCACCCCATGACCGCGGTTGTCCCCCCGTGGTACTGCTTGAGCCTGGTCACGCCTCCGGTTCTTGCAAGCGAGGCTCCAGCTCTACCCCCAGTCCGTCGGCGATCCGGTTGACGAACGCATAGTAGCCGGCGATCGCGCAGATGTCGTGAATCGCCCGACCATCGAACCCGACTGCGCGCAGCTGATCCACGTCCGCCACGCCGATACTGCCGGGAGCCTCCGTCAACCGGACGGCGTACTCGACCATGGCGCGGTCTGCGGGGCTCAGCACTAGCGTCCGGAAGTCCGCGACCAGCGCCGCCACGAACGCGCGAGCGTCCGCCCCCGAACGACCGGCGAGTTGAAGCTCCCGACGGAGGCCCGCTCCGTGATGTTCGATTCAGTAGCGGCAGCGGTTGGCAGAGGAGACCGCGACAGCGATCATTTCTCGCTGGATGCGCGACAGCGGCCCGGCACCGCGCATCAGCTCCGCGTACAGCTCGTAGTGCTGCCGCATGATGCGGGAGTGCACGCCGTGGATGCGCACGATGTTGTCCTGGTCGGGCACACGATCCGCCGGCGGGATCTCGTCCTCGGGCACGTATCGGATGAATGCCATACGGAATCCTCCGCGGTGGGGAATGCTACGGCGGAGAGCGACCGAGGCAAGGAGAACAGGCCTGATGGGGGGCATGCGCAACATGCGCTGCGACCATCGGGATCGTCGCGGTATCGTGCTCGGCGCCCCTCACCGCGCAGAGCGGTGGCGACTCGACCGCCTGTTTCCACGTGGCGGTCGTCGCGGCCCGGGGAGCCAGGCAGTCACCGCAGGGCGCGCCTCAAAGAGGCGGTCCGGTGGGGGATGCCTCGATCCACCGCGGGCCCTGGGGCGGGCGGAATCCCGGGGAAAGGAGGCCACTTCCCCGGGGACCTGCGCCACGCACGACGGTCCACCCCTACCGGATGCTCGCGATCTGGATGGCGTTCGCTCCGCCCGCCTGGAACACGGTTTCCCTCACCGTGACCTTCTGCTCCGCGTGGGGCTTCAACTGCTCGTTGGAACCCTCGCCGGGCATCCCGGCGCTCACTGGGATGTAGAGCTTCCCGTCGTCCCCCAGAATGGCCAGCGGGATGCCTTTGTCGGCACAGACCTGCGCGCACATTGTGTGATCGTTGCCCGACAGGCCGTGCCTGAACTTGCACGACACGTCAATCACCGTCCCGGTGACCGTTTTCTCGGTGCCCTTCGGCTCGCTGGCCATTTGTTGGGCCTGGGCCAGCACCGGCACCGCCACAAGAAGTAGCGCGCCGCCACAGAGGGTCGAAAGAAGTCGCATCAGCATTCCTGTCCTCCTGTCAATAAGGTTTGCCTGGAGGCCGACGGTCCGCGGCCGCCGGATGAATCCGCACACCTCACGATTGGTTCCCAGGGACCGGCGTGGACGTCAGGCCGTACCGTCATGACGATGAGGCCGAGTGCGCCCGACCTTCGGTCAAGCAGTGACCAGCTGCCGCAGCCGCTCCACCAGCTCCTTCGACGGCCGGGGCATGGTTTGGGGCGAGCGAGCCAGGGCCTCGAGGAACGCGAACTCGAACTGGCACTGCGGATAGCACCGCCCGCACTCCGCCAGGTGCTCGGCGATCTCTTGCATCCGTTCGGGTGGAAGCTCTCCGTCGAGGTAGTCCCAGAGGTGCTCGATCACCTCACGGCAGGATAGCATCAGCTGGTTACCTCCCGCTGAATCAGACCCGCGTCTTCCGCATAGGCCAGCAGGTCCTCCTGCAACAAGCGCCGGCCGCGAAACAACCGCGACCGGACAGTGCCGATCGGCACATCAAGCACTCGCGCGGCGTCGGCGTACGACTGGTCCTCGAGATCAATGAGCACCACAACCACTCGGTATTCCTCCGGCAGCGTCGCCAACGCGCGCTGGATGGCCTCCGTCAGTTCGGGCCGGTGGAACAGTGCACCATCGGGGTCGATCGCAGCGATCCCTGCATGGATCCCGGCGGCCGCCAGCGCTTCCAGCGCCGCGTCCTCGGCGGCAACCTCGCGCTCCGCGCGGGCCGCCTCCTTCAGGTAGAGGTTGCGACAGATCGTAAAGAGCCACGCCCGGCAGTTCGTCCCCGGCTCGTACTGGTCACGGTGCGCGAGGGCCCGGAGATACGTCTCCTGCACCAGGTCCTCCGCCCGTACCGCATCCCGCACGAGATGTACCGCGAAGCGATGCACCGCTTCGACTGCCTGGAGCAGTTCCTGCTCGAACGTGGCCCGAGGCGTCTCGGGGCGTGGCCTCATGGCTGTTCTGGGAATCCCGAGAACGTCAGAATGGTTCCCTGCTGGACGCACCCCGGAGCGCCGCGGTCCCGGCCCTCACGGCCTGGAACTTCCGCACGCGCTCCCGGATTGTGCGTTAAGACCCCTGAAGGACTGAAAAGCGCGATTATGCACGCGACGGTCGGCGATTTGTCACGCACCGGAGTCATCGTGCTGGCATCCGCGCTGCTGGGCGGCCGACTCTTGCCGCTCGCCGCCCAGGCACTCTGCAGCGCGCCGCATTCGTCTCCGGTCCTTGGGGGCGGACAGTCGCTCCGCACCTTGGGGGCCGGAGCCGGATGGATCCAGGTGTCGGCATACCACCAGGTCTCCAACCGGTACTTCGGCACCGAGGGCGAACGCCGGCCATTCCTGGCCGACGGCGAGGTCCGCACCAGCTCCGCCTACCTGACCGGGGCGCTTGGCCTCGCATCGGGCATTGACGCGTGGGCCCAGATTCCCCTGCACCGGGTACGCTACGCCGACCAAAGCGGCGAACGGCTCGGCGCCGGCCGAGGCGATCTGCGGCTTTCGCTGCGGCTTTCGCCGGAACTGTTTGGCTCTGGCGCGCCGGTGCTGCTGCGCGCCGGCGCGAAGCTACCGGGCAGCGATTTTCCCGTGGATGCGACCCTCATCCCGCTGAGTGAAGGGCAGCGCGACTGGGAGGTGAGCGTTGAGTCCGGGACGACCTTCCCCGGTGTGCCGCTCTACGTGTTGGGATGGCTGGGGTACCGCTGGCGCGAGGCGAATCACCCGCTGGACCGCAAGCCGGGCGACGAG
>CAZVKD010000069.1:0-7057 GCA_964627675.1 uncultured Gemmatimonadaceae bacterium | reverse complement strand
CACAGGCAGAACTGGCGGTCGAGGCAATGGCTGCTCGCGCCCCACGGTATCTCGGGGTGGAGCTGCCGACCGCTGCCCGACGACTGCTGCAGCTTCAGCCCACCATGGCGTACGGTCTGGGTCCCGGCGCATTCGAGCTCACCGGTCTCTTCCCCGTCGCGGGCCGCAACCTCCCGGCGGGCGCGGGCGTGAGTGCCGGATACCGACTGACCTGGGGCGCGCGGTGAAGCCGCCCGGTCCGAAGGCCCTCACCATCGCCGGTGTCGCGATCTTGTGGCTCGCGCTGGCCGCGGCTCGGCAGCAACAACCGGATCTTGAGCACATGGGGTTCGATCGCGGCAGCACGCAGGCCCCGATCAAGGTGGTCGAATTCGGCGACTTTGGGTGCTCGGCCTGTGCCCAGTTCGCCCTCGAAGTGTTTCCCGGAGTGGACTCGGAGTTCGTACAGACGGGCCGGGTGCACTGGAAGTTCGTGCCGTTCGTCCTGGGAGCATTCCGGAACTCCACCGCGGCCACGGCCGCAGCCCTGTGCGCCGCGGAGCAGGGCGCGTTCTGGTCGCTGCACGACCGGCTGTACCGAGACCAGAGGACCTGGTCCGCAGCGCGGGACCCGCGGCCGGCCCTGGCGGCGCTCGCGCGTGAGACTGGAATTGCGCCGGCCCCATTCGAGCGCTGCCTCCAGGATGGCGCCACGGCAGAGCGGATTCGCCAGCACAACCGCTTGACCAAACGCATGTCGATCAATGCAACCCCGACGTTCTTCGTGGGCAATCGGCGGATCTGGGGGGCGCTTCCCGCTGATCTGTTTCGCAGGATGTTGCTCCAGGCCGCGCAGCCCTAGCGACGGACGGGCTGGGCCCCCGCCCGTGGGAACCATTCCCGGATCCGCCGCGTTCGCCTCAGGCGAGGCGTTTCCGACAACACCACTCAGTCAAGGAGACTTGTGATGCCCAACGTGAATCTCCGGCGCGCCGTGATGGGGGGACTCGTCGGCACCGCCGTCATGACGATGCTCATGCTCGCCGGCCCGTTGATGGGAATGCCGCGGATGCCCATCGGCGAGATGCTGGGAGGCTTCCTGCACATCGGCGCGGCGGCGGGCTGGACCATGCACGGCCTTATCGGCCTCACACTGGCGCTCATCTACGCCGCCGCCGTGGCGGGGCGCGTGCCGGGCGCACCGTCGCTGGTGGGCGCCATCTACGGCTTCGGCATCTTCCTGGTGGCGCAGATCGCCGTCACCCCGATGATGGGGGGCGGCGTGTTCTCCGGCGGCGATGTGCGGATGATCATGGGAAGTCTGCTGGGGCACCTGATCTATGGGGGCCTGGTCGGTCTGGTGTACGGAACCCCCTCGCCTCGGCTCAGCCGCGGCGAGCCTAGGTCGCCGGGCGATGCCGCCGAATCCGGGCGACCACCACGCCATGCCCCCACTGGCATGTCGAGCCTGAGCCTGGCGGGTCGCGCGCTGCCTGACCGGCCGCACGTCGCCCCGGTGCCGCACCTGCTGCGCGAAGGGCGGAGCTCGCTAACCGTGCAAGCATTGGCCATGGGGTTCGCCCTGCTGCCGGTGGTTCACCCCCTGCTTCGACCGGCGCTGGGCCCGCCGTCACATCTCCTCTGGTTCACGCACGTGTTCCCCGTCGCCTGGGCAACCTATGTCTGGGGGTTCCGGAGCGGAGCGTTGAGCGTCGGGTTCTCCGCCTTGAGTGTCTTCGCCGGCGAGTCCGTCTTCGGAGCCGGATTCTGGCTGCCGGCCGACATGACCACACGATGGGCCCTCGTCCTCTCGGTGGGATTGACGGAGGCGCTGGTCGCTGCGTTCGCACTGTGGATCCGTTCGGCCGAGCACGGACGAGCCGACCTGGAGCGATTGGCGCTCGCTGCCCTCGACGCGTCCCTCGATGCGGTGATGCTGCTCGACAGCGGCCGGCTGGTGCGGAACGCCAACCGTGTTGCGCAGTCGCTGTTCGCCGACCGGGGCGGCTCCGTGATCGGACGATCCCTGGAGAGCCTGCTCGACGATTCGCGGGGCGCACCCGAGATGACGACGGCCGGCGGCGGCCGGTGGGAGGGCGTGGCGCGGAGCGGCGCCGGCCACCCGTTTCCCGCCGAGTTCCGCTTTTCGCCAGTGGCTGACGCGTCGGGCAGGGTTGCGGCGTGGCTGGTCACCGTCCACGATCGCACGGAGGAACTGCAGCACGAGGAGAAAGATCGCCGCAATCAGGCGCTCAGTGAGTTGGGAACCGTGGTGGCCGGCGTCGCCCACGAGCTGAACAACCCACTCACGACCGTGACGACGTACGCCGAACTCCTGGGAGACCAGCGGGACACGCTACCGGCGGAGACCGCGGAGGCGATCGAGGTCATGGCGCACGAGGCCAGACGCGCGGCGCTGATCGTTCGGCAGCTGCTGGAGCGCGTCCGCCGGTCCAGCGACAAACGAACGGGGCTCGACCTCGGTCACGTCGTGCAGGCGGTGATCAGGGCCCGCGCGCCGCACTTCGCGGCCCACTTAATCCGCGTCGTGGTCCAACTGGATTCGGATCTCCCGCCGGTGCTCGGGAGCAGCGGCGAGATCGAACAGATCCTCGTCAATCTCGTAGCCAATGCGCAGTATGCGATGTACCAGGCGCACGGCGGCGGGGAACTGCGGGTGAGCGCCGGCCGCCATGATGGCGGCGTGGAGGTCGTGGTGGAAGATGACGGGCCCGGGATTCCGCCGGATGTCCTGCCTCGCATTTTCGAACCGTTCTTCAGCACCAAGGGCGCCGACGGCAACGGCCTGGGCCTCGCCATCGCCCGACGAATCGCTCGGGGGCACGGCGGGGACCTCACCGCGACCAATCGTCCCGAGGGCGGCGCGCGGATGGTGCTGCGACTGCCGGAGGCGCCGGCAGCCAGAGAGGCCCGCGCGACGCCCGCGCGGTCGCCGGCGGCCGCCGTCCACCGGCAACTCGCCATTCTGGTGGTGGATGACGAGGCGGGCATCCGCGGATCCCTGACCAAGCTCCTGGCTCGTCAGGGGCACCAGGTCACCGCGGCCGAGAACGTGGAGCAGGCCCGGTTCCTTCTCGCGAGCCGGGCGTTCGACGCCATTCTCACCGACGCTCACTTGGGCGACGGTTCGGGGCTGGATCTCTATCGCGCGGTCACGGCGGAGCGCCCTGATTTGGCCCGTTGCTGGGTGTTCATGACCGGCGATGTCCTCGGCTCGGAGGTCGCAGCGTTTCTTCGCGAGTCCCAAGCACTCCACCTATCGAAACCGTTCGAGCTGACGGATCTGCTTCGCACCCTGGCGCGCGCCGCCGCCACCGACCTCTTGCCGGTCGCCAGCGGGGTGGACGGCATCCCGTAACGTGACAGCTCGCGGTGCAGGAACTGCAACACCGGGACCTCCTCGCTCCGCGGCAACCCGCTGCGCTGGCTCCCGATCGGCCGGGGCTTTGGCGCCGGCGGGACCGTAATACGCGAATCCGCCACCGACCGGCTCGCGCCGGATGCCCGGCATCGCATCGGTCACGGAGGTGAGCCCCGCCGCCTCGGCGGCGGCCACGTGCGTATCGCGAGTCTCAGCGCCCCTTGACGACCCGCGACGGTGGAGGTTCACGGCACCAGCACCGCCGCACCGCGCAACTGGCCTCGCCGCAGCCGATCGAGCGCCTCGTCTGCCGCGCCGAGGGGAAACGGCTCCACCGTGGTCCGCACCGGCACCGCCGGGGCCAGCCGCAGGAACTCCTCACCGTCCCGTCGCGTGAGGTTCGCCACCGAACGCACCGTCCGCTCTCCCCAGAGCAGGTGGTAGGGGAGCGACGGGATGTCGCTCATGTGGATGCCGGCGCACACGACGACGCCGCCCTTCACCACCGCCCGGAGCGCGGCGGGAACCAGCGCGCCAACCGGGGCGAAGAGGATCGCCGCGTCCAGCGGCTCCGGCGCCGGTTGATCCGATCCGCCCGCCCACTCGGCGCCCAGCTCGCGCGCAAACGCCTGCGCCGTGCCGTCCCCCGGGCGGGTGAACCCGAACACCCGCCGTCCCTGATGATGAGCCACCTGCGCCACGATGTGGGCCGCCGCGCCGAAACCGTAGATCCCCAGGCGCTCGCCATCACCCGCCGCGAGGAGCGCGCGATAACCGATGAGCCCGGCGCACAACAACGGGGCTGCTTCCACGTCATCGTAGGCGGCCGGCAGCGAGAAGCAAAACCGCTCATCCGCCACCGCGAGCGTGGCGTACCCGCCGTCCCGATGGTATCCGGTGAAGCGCGCGCGATCGCACAGGTTCTCGCGCCCGGAGCGGCAGTACCCGCACGCACCGCAGGTCCACCCGAGCCAGGGCACGCCAACCCGGTCGCCGGTACGAAAGCGCGTGACGTCGCGGCCAGCGGCAACCACCCGTCCCACGATCTCGTGGCCCAGCACGAGCGGCAACTTGGGGTCCGTCAGCTCGCCGTCGGCCACGTGGAGGTCGGTGCGGCACACGCCACAGGCCGCTACCTGAATCAAGAGCTCGCCGGGGCCGGGCTCCGGATCGGGCACCGTGGCGGGGCGGAGCGATGCCCCAGGCCGGTCCAGCACCATCGCCTGCATGGTCACGAATATGCGCCTGCGGCCACCCGATGGCGCCGAGGGGTGGAACGAGGCAATTTTCGGCTCACGCACGCGTTCATGGTAGATCCGTCATGGCCGAGAAGATCCCCCGCGCCGTTCGGTTCGTTCGCGCGCAGATCGATCCCCTGCCTGGTGAGCGCTGTCAGGCCGTGGTCCAGATCGAACGTCCCGACGCCGGCCCCGGCACCGGGACGGCCGAGGGCGGCAACAGCCCGGCCGATGTCCTGCGGTCGGTGGCCCGCGCCACGGCGGATGCCCTCTCGGAGGCGTACGGCAATGAGGGCGTCCGCATCCGGGTGCGCGGCGTGCAGCAGTTCGAGGCCTTCGCGCAACAGATGATCGTGGTGTCGCTCGTCGCCACGAGAGGCGTTGAGCAGCGCAACCTGCTCGGTGTTTGCGACGGAACCGGGGACCCCTACCGCGCCACGGCGCTCGCCGTGCTCAACGGTACCAATCGGTTTTTGGGCCTGGAGTGACGTCACCGCCCCGCGCGGGGCGTTCCTCAGCAGGACTGACAGTTGTGGTTATTCTTGGAGCCCAATCGCTCGAGGAGCGCCACCGTCTCCGGGAACGGCGGGATGCGCTGCACCGGCCCGTTCGCCATGTCCGCGGTGGTTTGGCCCCGCCGGCTCACCGCGGTGACGTCCGCTCCCCGGTCCACCAGATAGAGGATCAGCTGGTTGTCGCCGCGCGCCGCCGCGTGGTGCAGCGGCGTGTACCCGTTGTGATCCCGCGCGTTCACGTCCGCGCCCAGTTCTTCCACCAGGTACTTCACCGCCGGGAGCCATCCATCCGGCACGTGCCGGTGGGCGTTGCCCGCGTATCCCTCGCCGTACCCCACGCCTGAGGCGGCGTGAATCGGCCACACCCCGGGACCGCCCTCGGGCACGGGCGGCAGACCCGACGGGTCGCTCGCCGCGCCGCCGCGCCGACGCCGCCCGCCCTCCGGCTTGATCGTGGGAACGTTGGGATCGGCACCGCGCGCTACCAGCAACCGCATGGCCTCCACGTCCGTGGCGTACGCCGCGCGCCAGAACGGGGTCGCGCCGCGCGTGTCCACGTCGAGCAGGTCGAAGGTGTACGACATGTACCACAGGTGCTTCGTCAGGCGAGCGTTGGGATCCGCTCCGGCGTCGAGCAGGATCTTCATCAACTCGAGATAGGTCGTCTCCTGCTGGAGGTAGGCCTGCTGCTGGGGGTAGCGGGCCTTGGGCGCCCACTGCGTGTTGAGCACGGCGTAGAGCGGCGTCGTGCCGGCGTCGCTGGCCAACCTGGGATCCGCCCCCCGCCTCACCAGCATCACGGCAAGATCGAAGTGCCCGTTGATGATCGCCATGAGCAGTGGGCTGGTGTGATCGCCCGCGCTCACCTGATTGACGTCCGCTCCCGCGTCGAGCAGGGCCGACACGGTCCCGGTGTGTCCCTCGCGCACGGCATGGAGCAGGGGGGTGAGTCCGCCGTGCGAACCGACCAGCGCCGGATACGCGTCACCCGCGCCCTCGGCCGGGGCACCACCACCCTGAGACTGTTGCCCTGGCTGGGCCTGCTGGCCGGCTGTCTGCGCCGCGGGGGCACCGCCCGCGGAGGCCGGTGGCGCCGACGGCAACTGCGTGGAATCAACCCGCGGGCCGAACTCGGTGCGATACGCCGCCGCGACCCGTTCACGCTGCTCGGTCTCGACTGGCGCTGCGTGCGGCGTCTCCATCGCCGCCCGCACGGCAGCCTGCACCTGGCTCGGACTGGGCCGCCAGCCCGGTGCGTTCGCCCCGGCTTGCGCCCGGAAGGCCTGGAGCACCTGATCCCGCCGCCTGGCGGCGTCCCGGTCAGCACGGGCGAGCGACGGCAGATCCACCACCCGCGTCGTGGCCGCGACGTCGGCGCCGCGTTTCACCAAGAGCTTCACGACATCCACCCGACCGGCGGATGCCGCCCAGATGAGCGGCGTCTGCCCCCACACCGATTCGGGGGCGTCCACCTCCGCTCCCGCATCCAGTAGGGCCCTGACGGCCTCCACACTTCCCGCGCCCGCCGCAAAATGAAGCGGTGTGGCCCCTCCCGAGCTGGTCGCGGCCTTCGGGTCGGCGCCCGCCAGCAGCAACACCCTCACCACCGCGGCAAACCCGCCCCTGCTTGCCAAATGCAATGCCGTATAGTGCCCCAGTCGCGTCACCGCGTGCACGTTGGCTCCGGCGTACACCAACCGCTCGGCAAGCTCGGCGTTCCCGTGCACCGCCGCCCAGTGCAGCGCGGTCATCCCATCCCCCAACGCCGCGTTCACGTCGGCGCCCTGGGCGAGCAACCCGCGCGAGGCCGCGAGGTCGTTGCGGTGGGCGGCTTCCGCGACGACCTGGGCCGCGGCGCTGCCGGCCAAGGCCGCGGTTGCCGCAAGCACCACCGCGCCCAGCAGCCCCGGGCGCCAACCAGTCCGTCCCGAAGGCCAGTCTCC
>CAZVKD010000068.1:4679-12158 GCA_964627675.1 uncultured Gemmatimonadaceae bacterium | reverse complement strand
TGATCCGGGTCGCCCGCACCGGGTACGCTGACGGAGGGCCGGCCGGGCGTGGCGCGCCGCGGCGTGCAGTGGAACGTGGCTGTGGCTCCGGTGCGCAGGTGCCGCACGTGGCAGACGCCGTCGTGATGCGTGGCTGCCCAGGCGCTCGGAACGGCCAGCGCGGGATCCAGTCCGAGCGCGGCCGCCAGGGCGGCGGCCGCGGCGACGCGGGTCCGGGGCGGGATCGCCGGTCGCGCCCGCCGAAGGTAGATATCCCGGCCGTTCCCCACGCTCGGATCGTTGCTTTCGGCATGCGACAGGCGTTCGACCAGCGTCGCCTCGAGCGCGGGGCCGCGGGGGCCGGCCAGTTCGATGGCCCGTGCGGCGCATCGCAGCACGATGAGACTCTCCACGCCGCCGATGTCGTCGAAGAACCAGCCGCACGAGCTGAACATCCGCAGCGCGTTCCGTTCCAGCTCCAGCAGCTCCACGGCTCGACGGAGTCCCTCCGGTGGTCCCCGGAGCCACTCTTTGACGGACGCCTGGACGGTGGCCGGATCGTGCAACACCTGCCCGTACGCGTCCCGCGCGGCCCACGGGTCGCCGAACAGCGGTGTGGCCTCGTCGTCGTAGATCGCGTGCAGCTCGCCGGCCAGCCAATCGAGCGCCTCGCGCAGGACGGCTCGCCAGCCCTGGTGCGTGGGCCGCTCGGGATGCGCGCGACAGCCACAGTCGGAGCGCCATCGCTCCACGCCGTGCGGGCAGCTCCAGCTGCTCGGCGCCACCAGGGTGACCGGTTCGGCCGCCGGATGCGCCGCGAGAAATGACGAAAAGTTCTCGACCCGCACGCCCTGGTGGGCGTCGAGCAGCTCGATCACGGCGGCGAGCGCCATCTCGCCGAAGCGATGATGGTGCCCGAAGGTCTCCCCGTCCGTGGCCACGGTCACGAGCCGCCGCCGCGCGTCCACCATGCGGTTGGCCCAAATGCGCGCGTCCGCAAGCAACGGGCCGAACGCGACGTCGTGGGAGATCGGGCCGTCGTAGACGAACACGGCGATGCGGCGGCCGCCGGAGGTGGTGTACACCCCGGGCGCCCCGCTGGACGGCGCGCCGCGCACTTGATGCGGCGCCAGCACGGTGAACCGGATGCCCTCGGCCGCGAGGACGTCGAGCGTGGCGTCGTCCACGGCCGTCTCGGGCAACCACATTCCCTCCGGCGCCCTCCCGAATCGCCGGCGGAAATCGGCGATGCCCCACCGGACTTCGGTTTCCGCGTCGCGGCGGGAGGCCAGCGGGAGGATCACGTGGTGAGCCGGCATCGCGATCGCATTGCCGTGCCCCAACCGGGCCGCGCTCGGTCGGTCGGCATCGAGCACGGCCCGGTAGGTCTCCGGCGCGGCCCGTTCCAGCCAGGCGAGCAGGGTGGGGCCGAAGTCGAAGCTCGTGTGCTCGAGCGTGTTCACGATGCGGGCGATGCGGCCGTCCCGCCCCGTGACGCGCGCCGCCGTCACGGCGCGGTAGCACTCTCGCTCGATCCGCGTGTTCCAGTCGTGATAGGGCGTGGCACCGGTCTCGCGCGGGACCTCTTCGAGCCAGGGGTCCTCTCGCGGCGGCTGGTAGTAATGCCCGTGGATGACGACCGCTCGCTCAGCCGCGGTCATGTCCGCCCGGCGCGCCCCGGACGCGGCGTTGCATCATCCAGGACCTCCGCGATCGCGTCGAGCACCTCCGGAAACACATCGTCGCGGCGGTCCACCTCCCGCGACAGCGACAGGGCTGCGGTGCGCTGGTCGGCGGAGGCCTCCGGCCGCAGCCCGGCAACGAGGCGGGATGCATCCGACGCATGGAGATCGAACCGGCGCTCGGCGTAGTCGGCCACGAGCCCCGTCGAGATGATGAACTGCCAGTCGGAACTCTGCGCCAGGAGCAGCTGGCGGGCGGCCGACGCCAGCACCCGGCGACCCTCGCGGTCCCGCAAGGCGTGAGGCGCAACGGTCCAGAACGCGTCTTCCAGCGGCCAGAGCCGCTCCCAAGTCCCCCGCGTGCGTTCGTTCAACCACATGGTGTGATCGCCCCGCGCACCCCACGATCCCTCGGCAAGACGGATGCGCCGGCCGGCCCGGCGCCGGGCGACGTGTGCCGACGCCGTCGTGGGGCAGATCGCCTCGTCTCTCAAGCGGCGATAGGTCTCGCCCAGGAAGTGCACGCCCTCGAACCACCAATGGCCGAACAGCTCCGTATCGAAGGGGGCCACGATCACCTGACCGGCCGCGCGCTCGTCCCGCGCGATCGTCTGGAGGAGCCGCGCGAAGTGATCGGCGTGGAGCGACGCGCGATCGAACGCCGCCTTGGGGTCCCACGGCTGCTTCGCACCCAGATCCGCCCGCGGGCCGGTCACGCGCCACAGCTTGAGACCGCCGGGCCAGCGGATCTTGTGGAACTCGAGGTACCACTCGTCCCCGGGGTAGCCGTGATCGCGGCTCCAGACCTGCATGGAGGTGCGCGGGTCCCGCACGAACGCGGTGACCAGTGGCGTCGGCGGTGACGACACCACGTACGCTTGGTAGGGCGAGCGGTCCACACGGCGCGTCCCAGGGGCATCGGGGTCGTGTCGCTGGGCGTCGAATCGCTCCGCCCCCAGGGGCACGTCATGGTACGCGCCCAGCGGCGTGCCCGCCGCCGCTAGGTGCGCGTCAACGAAGAAGAAGGAAAAGCCGGCCGCGGCAACGTGTTCGTCGGTGCCGGCCCGGTCCACGGGCTGGCGGTCGGCACGGTACGACCAGGTGCCCCGGGGCCGGTAGGCACACTCGGGGAGCCAGCAGCCCGCGGGCGCCTGTCCGAACAATCGCGCGTGTTCGCGGCGGCCCACCACCAGCTGCAGCCGGACGCTCTCATCACGGCCGAGCAGGGGCAGATAGCCGTGGGTGGCGCCGGAGCTGATCAGCTCGATCCGACCGCGGCGGGCCAGGTCCGCGAAGGCGGCCACCAGGTCTCCGCCGGCCGCGCCGAACAAATCGCGGAGCCTCGCGAGTCGCGCGTCCCAGAACTTCGCCACGGGGACCAGGTGGCCGTCGCCCTGGGCCGCGAGCTCGGCGATGCCGCGCCGGCAGGCGTCGAGCCGGTGATCCAGGAAGTGCTCCACCTCGGATCGGAACGCGGGATGCGCCAACTGGTTCGCCAGCACCGGGGTGATGCCGAGCGTGACCGGCGCCGGGACGTCGTCGGCTTCCAGCGCTCTGAGCTGCTCCAGCAAGGGCAGGTAGGTATCCAGGGCGGCCTCGCACAGCCAGTCGGAGCCGTGCGGCCAGCGCCCGTGATTGAGGACCCAGGGAAGATGGCTGTGGAGGGCGAGGACGAAATCCATGTGACTCTCTAAAGCGACTCACGCGGGCGCGGTGGGCGCGCGACGCGCCATGGCGCGCAGGTAGAGTTGGTGGTACGCCACGGCCGACGGTCCCCAGCTGAAATCGCGGATCATGGCCCGGCGCATCATGGCCCTCCAGGTCCTGCGATCGGCGTAGGTCGCGATCGCCCGGTCCACGGCCGCGCGGAAGGCGGCCGGCGTGTACTGGTCGAACATGAATCCGGTTCGCCCGTCCTCGATCGTGTCGGCCAGGCCGCCCACGCGCCGCGCGACCGGCAAGGTGCCGTACAGCTGTGAGCGCATCTGGGTCAGGCCGCAGGGCTCGTACAAACATGGCATGAGCAGCGCGTCCGCGCCGCCCAGGAGTCGGTGTTCGGCCTCGTCGGTGAAGGTAAGCGGAACCGCGATGCGATCCGGCGCCTGGCGGGCCAGCGACGCCAGGGCGCTTTCGTAGCGGCCCTCCCCGCGGCCGATGAACACGAACTGGGCCGGCGTGGAGAGCAGGAAGTCGTCCGCGAGGATCAGGTCAATTCCCTTCTGTTCCACCAACCGCGCGCTCATCGCGAACAGCGGGACGTTCATGCCGCGCGCGAGCCCGTATTCCTCGAGCGTCGCCGCCTTGCAGGTGACTTTGCCGGTCACGCTCGTGGAATGGAACGGGGCCGGCAGCAGCGGGTCACGGCTCGGGTCCCACGTGAGGTCGTCAATGCCGTTGCGGATGCCGGCGAACCTGTCGCCCAGCTCCGCGAACGTGTCGTGCAGACCGAAGCCCCCGACGGCGGTCCGGAGTTCGGCGGCGTGGGTCGGGCTCACGGTGGTGGCGCAATCACAGAACTTGAGGCCTCCCTTCAGGATGTTCGCGCGGCCGTACCACTCCATGACGTCGGGACGGTACAGCGCCGGCGAGAGCCCGATGTCGGGCAGTACGTCAGCGGGGAAAAGGCCCTGATAGGCGCCGTTGTGCACCGTGAGGACGGTCCCGATGCGCTCGTAGGCGGGCTGTCCGGCGAGCAGCTGTCGGAGATAGGTAATCGAGAGCGCGGCGTGCCAATCGTGCGCGTGCAGCACGCCGGCATTCGGCGCCACGATCGAGATGGCCTCGAGCGCCGCGCGGCAGAAGAACGCGAAGCGTCGGGCGCTATCGGGGTAGTCGGCGCCCTCCCCGTAGATTCCCGGGCGGTCGAAATAATGGGGGTTGTCCACCAAGAACACGGCGCATTGGGACTCGGGGCCGGTGGCCCGGTACACCTGGGCGTATTCGACCCGCCCCGCGATCTCCACGGCGAAGGGCTGGGCTACCGGGGCGAGGGCGGTACGACGGTCGCGAACCTGGCGGTGCAGGGGGAGGATGACGGTGACGGGGAGGTTGGCGCCGGCCTGGAACTCCGCCAACCCGCGCACCGCTTCGCCCAGGCCGCCGGTGCGCGCGAACGGCATGTACTCCGCCGTAAGATGCACGATGGCGGCGCCGCCCGGGAGCGGTTCGAGCGCGCGGCGATGCGTGGCGCGCCGTCGGGTCCGCGCCGGGCGCTTCATCCGTCGGGCGGATCTCCCGGCGGCGGGTTCCCGTGCAGGATCGGCAGATAGTACTCGCGCACGTATCGCTGCACCATGCCGCGTGCCGTGAACCGTTGGCCCGCCTCGCGCATCGCGTGACGCATCCGTTCCGTCCACTGGAGCGGCACCCCCCGCGCGTCGCGATCGAAGAACATCGGAACAATCTCGTCCTCGAGAAGCGTGTAGAGATGGAGCGCGTCCTGCTCGTCCGCCTGATGGGCGGGCGCGCGGGGAATGGCCCAGCCGTTCCACCCCGTGAAGCCTTCCGCCCACCACCCGTCGAGCGTGCCGAGCTGCGGGACCCCGTTCAGCGCCGCCTTCATGCCACTGGTGCCGCTGGCTTCCATCGGTACGCGCGGGACGTTGAGCCAGAGATCCACGCTCTGCACCAGGCGAGGCTCCAGGTGCATCTCGTGATCCTCGAGAAACGCGATCCGGCCCTCGAAGCTCGGGTCCCGGGCGAACGAAAACACCCGCTGCAACATCCGCTTCCCCTGCTCGTCGGCGGGATGCGCCTTGCCGGCGAAAATGATCTGCACCGGCCGCCGGGGATTGACCAAGAGCTTGCGGAGGCGATCCACGTCGCGAAAGATCAGGTCCGCGCGTTTGTACGCGGCGAAGCGGCGCGCGAATCCAATGGTGAGGGCGCCTATGCCCAGCAGCACGCCGCCGCTCACCAGCTGCCCGGGCTCGTGCTCTTGATCGCGCCAACGCCGGCGCGCGTCTTCGCGGATGTACCCCAGCAGGCGCTGTTTGAGCTGCAGGTGCACGCTCCACAGCGCCGCCTGGTCCAGGGTGAGCACGCGGTCCCACAGCTCCGGCTCGTCGCGGCGACTGCCCCAATCGGGGCCGAGGTGGGCGTCCAGCAGCTCCATGATGGGATTGGCCATCCAGGTGGCCAGGTGAACGCCGTTGGTGACGTGACGGATGGGAATGCCGGAGATGTCCTTCTTGGGCCACAGGCGCTGCCAGATGCGCCGGGTTTCCTCGCCGTGCAGCGACGACACGCCGTTGACGTAGCCGGACAGCCTGATGGCGGCGGCCGTCATGTGGAACTGCCCGTCGCCATCCGGGCCGCGGCCCAGCCGGAAGAACTCTTCCCGCTGCACGCCGATCCCCTCCCAATACGGACCAGCGCATGCCTCGATCTGGTCGCGGGTGAACACGTCGTGCCCCGCCGCGACCGGCGTGTGGGTGGTAAAGATGGACTCGCCGCGCACGCGGCCCACCGCGTCCGCGAACCCCACGCCCTCCCCGATGTATTCCCGCAGCCGCTCGAACAGCATGAACGTGGCATGCCCCTCATTGGCGTGCCACGCGCCGACCGCGATGCCGAGCCGCCGCAGCAGGCGCACGCCGCCGACCCCGAGCACCCATTCCTGTCGCAGCCGCATCTCGGGGCCGCCCGAGTAGAGGCGTTGCGAGATGGTCCGGTCGTCGGGGTGGTTCTTCTCCAGATTGGTGTCGAGCAGGTAGATGGGGATCGCGCCCACCTGGAGCCGCCACGCGCCCACGTGCAGCGCCCGGCCGCCGGTGAGAATCTCGACGAGGTAGGGGCTGCCGGACTGATCGAGCACCGGGACGATCGGGACGGTGGCCGGATTGATGGGTTCGTCGGTACTCTCCTGCCACCCGTCTGGCCGTATCTTCTGATCGAAGTATCCCAACTGGTACAGCAACCCCACGCCCACCAGCGGCACACCCAGATCGGAGCAGGCTTTGCAGTGATCGCCGGCCAACACGCCGAGGCCGCCGGAGTAGATCGGCACGGAGTTGTGCAATCCGAACTCGGCGCAGAAGTACGCGATCGTCTTGCCGGCGTGCTGGGCGTGGCGGGTGCGGAACCATGTGCCCTCACGAGTGAGTGCCTGCCGCAGTTCCTCCAACACCCGCTCGTAGCGCGTCACCAGATGGGGATCGCCGGCGCACGCCACCAGCCGCGCCGGGTCGGCCCGCTGGAGGAACTCCACGGCATTGTGACGGGTCTGATGCCAGAGGACCTCGTCAATGTCGCGGAACAAGCGCCGAGCCTCTCGGTTCCAACTCCACCACAAGTTGGTCGCGATGATCCCGAGGCCGGCGATGCGCTCGGGCAGATGGGGAACGAGATCTTCAGCCTGTGCCATCCTGGCAGCAAAGTAGTCACGCGCTCCGCGCCCGCCAGTTCGTGAAGGGATGTTCACGGGGGCTTGGTGGCATTGCCGGCCGGAGTGGTGCACATTTGCCACACGCGGGGGAGTCATGGTGCGAGCCGGGGATTCGACACGGTGGAGCGGCGGCTTTTCGCTGGACGAAGCGGCGCGTCTGTATCGGCGGGCGCGCGGCGGCACGGCGGTGCGCTGCCCGTCGTGCCATCGGGCCATGCGTTCGCTCGTGTCGCAGGTTCCTGACGCCCACGTCCGCATTCTCCACTGCGACTACTGCGGCCGGAGCGTGGTGCTGGAGCATCCAACGTCGGCGGACGCCCAGCAGTAACGAGCGGCGTTATTGCGCGCTCGTCTCGCACCGAGCCGAGAGCCCGGGGGTCTTGCCGCACCCGCGTCACGAGGTGGGTGCCGGAGGCAGTGACGGAGGTGGTG
>CAZVKD010000068.1:0-4669 GCA_964627675.1 uncultured Gemmatimonadaceae bacterium | reverse complement strand
TGGTGTGTGGGGCGGGGTGGGGGTGCGTCTGGGGGGTCGCCGGGGAGGCGAACCCGGGTCTCTTCTCCGAGGCGGCGGTTCAGCGCACGAGCCACGCCGCGAGTCCCAGCGGAATCGCGACGTACAACACGAGATCGCGGATCAAGTAAGCGATCACGAACGCGATCAGCAGCTTCGGTCCCCGCTTACGGAACAAACCCTTCCAGCCCAGCGCCCGCCGTTCGTCCCGCAGGGTGCGAAACAGTCCCAGGAGTCGGCCGCTTCTTCGCCCCGGCATGGACCCAAGGATAACTCGCCGGGCCGGTGCCGTCAGCAACCGGGTGTGGCGTTTCCGCCGGGTCTGCCGATAGGTTTGGGGCGGGAGGAGCACAGGCGTGGACATCAAGTCGCTCAAGGATCAGGCGCGCGGGCTGGAGCAGCAGGGCCGGGTGGCGGAAGCGCTGGCGCTGTATCGCCAGGCGATTGATCAGCTCGACAGCACCACGCTCATCATTCGCGAGTTGCCCTTGTTCGTGAAGGTGGGCGATCTCTGCGCCAAGCTTGGCGACGCGGAGGGCGCGATCGGGCACTACGAGCAGGCGGCGCGGTACTACGCCGATGACGGCGCCACGCAGAGCGTGGTGGCGCTGTGCGTCAAGATCCTGCGGGTGGACATGCGGCGGACGATCGTCTACTTCCGTCTGGCCCGCCGGATGCTGGACCGTGGTCACGTCGAGCCGGCCCGCGCGCTGCTTGTGGATTTCGCCGAGCGATCCATGCAGCCGAAGCTGCTGGAATCGCTCCGGGCCGCGGCGGGACGTCCGGCGGCGGAGCTTCAGGCGGTCGTGCAGCGCGTGATCGAGGTGGGCGAGCGGAGCTTCAAGAGCCGCGAAGAACGGCGCCCCAGCCCCGAGAAACCGCCGGCCGGCGCGCCCGCGCTTCGAAGCGAGCCGCTTGCGCCGGCGAAGCAGAGCGCGCCGCCGGCGGCGCCAACGCTCCCCGTGCCGGAGCCCGCCACTCAGGCGTCGCCCCCCTCCCCCCCCTCGACGCCCTCGCCCCCCTCGCAACCATCGGCTGAGCCGCTGGTCATTCAGTTCGGGGCCGAGTACCTGAAGCCCGCCCCGGACGCCACCGCCGAGTTCCACGCGCCCCCGGTCGGCATTGCCCCGCCGGCGGGATCCGTATCGTCGTCGGCGCCGCCGGTCGGGGTTGACTCACCGAGCGGACCGAGCGCGCCCGCAGCCGCGGCACCATCCGCGCCTGTATCACCGCCCCCGCCCCCGCCCCCGCCGCCCCCGCCGCCCGCGCCGCCAATGCCGCCGCCCGTCTCAGTCGTGCCGCCGGCAGTCGAGATTCCTCGTGACCCGGGGCTGGTTGTGGCGGAACGCGCTCCTGTCGCGCCGGGCCCGAACGTAGCGGTTCCAGCCCCCGTCGAAGCGCGGCCTCCAGCCCCAAGCGAACCTCGGCCCTCTGCCGAGCAGCCGTTCGTTCCGGCGCCGGTCGAGCCCAGCCAACCCGCCGTTATTGTCGCCGCGCCCACGGGACGTGGTCCGGGCATTGGCCGGTGGGTGGGGATCGGCGCCGGGGTGCTTGCACTCGCGGTGGTCGGGGTCATCGTCATGAGGGGTCGAGCGGCTCCGCCGGGAACGGATGTGGCGGTGGTGTCTCAAGAGCCGGGCGTTGCGGCGGCACCTGAACCGTTGCCGCAAGAGGGACAGCCGGCGGAGTCGTTGGCCCAGCTGGCGGAGTCTTTGGCTCATGTGGAGGAACAGCCGTCAGCCATCAGCCAGGACACGGCTGCGGTGGCTGAGCGGGAGACCCCCGCCAGTCCCGTCTCCCCTGCTCCCGAGCCGGCGGCCGCCGCGGGATTCGCGCTTACGCAGCCCACGGTCGTCATCTCCGGCCTGCCGGTCGAGAACGTGGTGGATGTCTCGCCGGATGCCGGCGGCGGATACCAGGTGGTGCAACGCCTCGATTCGGGTGATCGGGTGTATGTGACTGTCGTGCCGAGGGGCGGGCCGGCGGATACGCTGCTCGCGGGACAGACCGTGGTCGCCGCGACCGATGAAGGCGCGGTGGGGCAGACTGTGTTCAGCGATTACTTCGTTACGATTCACGGGTCTGTGGCCGTGGTCGTGGTGGAGTCGCTGTTGCGGCGGCTGACGGTGGCGGTGCCGCCGGAATGAACCGCCCAAGGGGTCAGAGGTGAGTCGCAGGAGCTGAGAGGACGCGCCCCAGCGCGCCCCCTCACTCCTCACGCCTGAGCCGCTCCCGCTGTTCGGCGGCCTTCTCCACCAACCGGCGGAGTTCCTGTATCGGCTGCGGGCTGTCATCCACCTGCAGCCGCAAGACCACGTCATTGTTGAGCCAGACCCCGCCATCCTCCTTCACGATGAGCATGGCGGCTGACTGCACGCCGCGCCGATCGCCGCCGGCCGCCTGACCCGCTTCGAGGGCGGCGAGCAGGCGGAAGGAGAGGTGCCCGGCCGTGCGCTCGAACGCCCGCACCATGTCGTCCACCACCTCGGGCCCCGAGAGAATGTTGCCCTGCGCGGAGCAGTATCGGCCGATCTTGTGCCCGGCCCACGCGCTGGCCTTCGGTCCGGTGTGCGTTGCCACTTCGCCCCGCGCGTTCATCACGGAAAACTGGCGGCCCTCCTTGGACCATCGCTCCGGCTGCGGGTCCGGATCGGCGGCCAGCACTCGGCGCACGACCTCGGCGGGGGATAGGCCTTGCCGGAGCAGGGCCAACGCCTGCGGGCCGTAACTCACGTCCACGATCGCCTGCGTCGCGACCACGCCGACGTTCGCTTCGCCCCAGATCACGCCGTTGCCGACGGAGAAGACGCGCGACTGCACCGCCACGCCCACTTCGCCGGTGGCCGAGTCGTACCCCACGATCGAAAACGTGGCGACGGGATCGCCCTGCTGCGCTCCAGCCGCCGCTGCCACGCCCGATGCAATTGCGGCAAGGATCAGCTTGCGGGCGATCCTGCTCGACTTCCTTTTCATCGGTCACCTCTGGTCAAGTCTCGTCGCCTCTCGTCGCCAGCGCTACCACGCCATCACGTAGCTATCCCCCACCGGACTGACGCCGCCCATGAGAACGCCCGAGGGAGAGATCATGATCGCCTTCACCCGGCCCACGCCGCGCGCGTTGCGGATGTCCAGCCTGTGTCCCAGCGCGGCGAGGCCTTCCTTCACGTGCTGGGGGAGCAACGCCGGGGTGAGCAGGGTGCCCGCGTTCTCCTGCGGGTAGTAGGAACCACGGAAACTGGCGCTGATCACGGCCGGCTGTTCCAGCGCTTGCTGAACGCCCATCCCGAATTCCACCACGTTGAGGAAATACTGGAGTTGGGTCTGCGGCTGCGTGTCCGCGCCGGGCGTGCCGAACACCATGAACGGCTTCCCGTCCTTGAGGGCCAGCGCCGGATTGATGGTCTGGCGGGTGCGTTTCCCGGGCGCCACGACGTTGACGTCCGTCTCGTCAGTCGAGAAATAGGCCATGCGGTTGTTCAGCAGGTAGCCCGCGCCTTCCACCACCATGCCGCTGCCGAATCCGGAGAGCAGGCTCGAGGTGATCGAGACCATGTTGCGTTCTTTGTCAATCACGGCGAGGTACGTGGTGAGCGCGAGCGTCGTGGCCTCGTCCCACTCACCTTGCCGGGCGGGCAGCGGCTGAGGCCCGCCGTACTGCGGCTCGGCCGTTACGCCGGCCCGCGGGTTCCCCGGGGGCGGCTCGCCTTCGATCGCGCGAGTGGGGTCAATCAGTGCGCGCCGCACCGCGGCGTATGCGTCGGACAGCATCTCCTTCATGGGGATCGGCGGCACGACGCGAGGGTCGCCCACGTAGGCGTTGCGATCCGCGAAGGCGAGCTTCAGCGCCTCGGTCACGACGTGCAGGTAGGGCGCGCTGTTGTGCCCCATATACCGCAGATCGAACCCTTCCAGGATGTTCAGGGCCTGGAGCATCACGTGCCCCTGCGAGTTGGGCGGACACTCGTACACCTCGATTCCCCGATAGTTGATCGAGATGGGGGCGTCTTCGTGCGCCCGGTAGCTCGCCCAATCGCTTTCAGCGTGAATCCCGCCGTTGGCCCGAAGGAACTGCACCGAGGTGTTCGCGATCGCTCCTCGATAGAACGGCTCCGCGCCGCCCGCGGCCAGCGTGCGCAGCGTCCGGCCCAGGTCGCGGTTGACCACAACATCGCCCGCCCTGAGTGGCGCGGCGTTCTTGAACCAGATCTTGGTGGTGGACGGATACTGGCTCAGCAGGCGCTGCGCGGAGCGAAGCTGGCCGGCCAGTTCGTCGGTAATGGGGAACCCGGTCTCGGCCATCTCGATGGCCGGGGCGAAGACCCTGTCCCGGCCGATGCGGCCGTATTTCTCCAGGGCCAGCATGGCGCCGCCCACCGCCCCCGGGACCTCCACCGAGAGCGCACCGTCGCGGGGCATCCCGCCCCGGGCGCGGTAGAACTCGACGGTGGCAGCCATCGGAGCGGGGCCCGTGCCGTTGATGAACCGCACTTCCCCCGTCTTTGCGTCGTAGAACAGGATGAACATGTCGGCGCCGAGGCCCGTCATGCCGGGCTCCACCTGCCCTTGCACCAGCCACGTGGCAATCGCCGCGTCCATGGCGTTGCCACCCTCCTTGAGGATGCGAAGACCCGCCTCCGACGCCATCGGGTGG
>CAZVKD010000067.1:10739-12201 GCA_964627675.1 uncultured Gemmatimonadaceae bacterium | reverse complement strand
GATGGGCACGCTCCCGGGCCGGCGCCGGGCGCTGGATCGGCTGATCCCGACCATTCGAGCCGCTGGCGACCCGGTGACGCGGGACCTGTACGTCGGTCGCGCCGCGGCAGCGTTAGGTATCTCCCGTCACTCGGTGGAACACGAGGTTGGGGCCCCCGGTGGCCACCCCGTCGCGGTCGAGCCGCGGGTGGCGGAGCCGGGGCCGCCGGTGAAGGTGTCCAGCGCCGAGCGGGGCCTGCTCCGGGCGATGGTGCACGAGCCGGACCTGCGGGGGCGCATCGCCGAGCACCTGAGCGGGACGGAGCTTTCCCCCGCGGGACGCGCGCTGCTGGAGGCGCTCGCGGGACTCGGGGGCGATCCGCCGGCATCCCTGCTGGAGATGTTGGAGCCGCGCGCGCGCGCGTTGCTGGCCGAACTCATCGCGCACCCCACGCGCGGCATGGACATGGATGCCGAAGTCGAGGGGTGGCTGCGGCGGTTGGACGAGCGATCCCTGGACGACCGTCTCGGCGAAATCGAACGCGCATTGCCGTTTGCGCTGGAGAGCGAAAAGCCCGCGCTCATCAGACAAGTCGAGAGTCTCCGGCGCGAAAAACAGAAGCTGAACACGCGGGCAGGATGGAACGTGATTCGCAAAGGGAGGAGCGGTGCACGCTGATCTGGAGGCGTTGTTCAGGTTGCAGGAGCATGACCAGGCGGTCATGGCGATCGAGGTGGAGCTGACCGCCCTGGAGCCGGAAATCGCGGCGCTGGATGGGGAGCTGGCCCAGGCGGAGGCCGAGTTGAAAGCGGCGCAGCGAGGGGTGGAGGAAGCCGGCACGCGGCGGGTCGAGCTCGAGGGGAGGATCGAGAGTTATCGCGTGATGCAGGAGCGCCGGCGCCAGCGCCTGGAATGGGTGCGGGGCGCCAAGGAAGCCTCCACCCTGATGGCCGAGTTGGACCTCGCGCGCACCGTGCTGGCCAAGGAAGAGGCCGAGTGGATTCGCTCGGCCGACAAGGTGCAGGAAGCCGAGCGCAGATTGGCGGAAGTGGAAAGCAAGGTCGAGCAGGTCCGGACCGCGCAGGCGCCGCGCCGGGAGGCGATTGCGGCCATCCAGGCGGACTGTGGCGATCGGCTGGCGGCCGCCCGCCGGGCGCGGGAGGCGGCGGCGAAAACCGTGCGGCCGGCCTTGCTGGGCCAATACGAGCGCATTCGGCGGGGGCGCGGGCGCCTGGCGCTCTACCCATTGCACGGTGAGGCGTGTGGCCATTGCTACACGGCGGTGCCCATGCACCGGCGCCGAAGCATTCAGGAAGGCCAGGCGATCGTCACCTGCGAGGCCTGTGGCGTCATGATCTACTACCCGAACTCGTGATCGGCGTCCCCGCGCGGTGGCGCGTCGCGCCCCCGCCGGACGCCGCTCGGGTCAGCGCGCTCGCCGGCGCGGTGGGGATCCCTGTTCCCTTGGCGTCCCTGCTCGTC
>CAZVKD010000067.1:0-10729 GCA_964627675.1 uncultured Gemmatimonadaceae bacterium | reverse complement strand
GCGACGCGATTCCTCCGGCCGTCGCTCGAGGCGCTCCAGGACCCCTACACCATGCGCGACATGGACCGGGCGGTGGAGGTGATTAGCGGCGCCGTCCGCCGAGGCGATGGTATCCTGGTGCACGGCGACTATGATGTGGACGGCCAGTGCGGGACCGCGCTGCTGACCCGAGCGCTCCAGGCGGCCGGCGCCCGCGCGGTGCCGTTCGTGCCGCACCGGGTGCGGGACGGATACGACTTCGGGCCCGCCGGCCTCGCCGCCGCGAGGGAGCACGGCGCCAAGCTGATCGTCACGGTGGACTGCGGCGTCACAGCGTCATCCGCGGTGGCGGCGGCGCGGGCGGCCGGGTGCGCGGTTGTCGTGACCGATCACCATACGCCCGGGGAACTGCCGCCGGCGGACGCGGTGTTGAACCCGCACCGACCGGACTGCGAGTCGCCGTTCAAGGACTTCTGCGGCGCGGGCGTGGTGTTCAAACTCGCGCAGGCGCTGGTGTCCGCCCTTGGCCTGCCTCGGAACCTGCCCTACCACCTGATTGATCTCGTGGCGCTCGCCACCGTGGCCGACGTCGTGCCGTTGTGCGGCGAGAATCGGACGCTGGTGCGCTACGGCCTCAAGTCGCTAGCGAACTCGCGTTGGCCGGGCGTTCGGGCGCTGCTCGAAGCCAGCGGCATGGCGGACCGGGAAATTCGCGCGGGACACGTGGGGTTCATCATCGCGCCGCGACTGAACGCCGTGGGCCGCATCGCGGACGCGATGGACGGGCTCAGGCTCCTGCTCGCCGATGACCCGGAAGAGGCGCGGACCATCGCGGGACGCCTTGAGGCCGTCAATACCGACCGGCAACGGATGGATCAGGAGATCCTTGCCCAGGCGGTGGAGGTCATCGAGCGCGACGTGGATCTGGAACGTGAGTGGGGGCTCGTGCTGGCGAGCGAGGGCTGGCACCCGGGCGTGATCGGTATCGTGGCGTCGCGTCTGGTGGAGCGATTCGCGCGTCCCGCGATCCTGGTTGCGCTGGAAGGCGACGAGGGCAGGGGGTCGGGCCGCAGCATTCCCGGCTTCGACCTGCACGAGGCGCTGGTGGCGTGCGCGTCGCACTTGAGCCGGTTCGGGGGCCACCCCATGGCCGCCGGGCTGAGCCTGTCCCGGGAAGCCGTCCCTGCCTTTCGCGAGGCGTTCAACCGGGTCGCCCGCGCGCGGCTCGAGCCGGAGGACTTGGTCCCCACGCGGCGGGTGGATCTGGTCGTGAGCCTGGACCAGATGGATCTTCGACTGGAGAAGATGCTGCGCGCGCTGGAGCCCTGTGGCCCCGGCAATCCCGGGCCGGTCTTCGGCGTGGCCGGCATTCGTGCCAGAGACTCCCGGGTGGTCGGCGGCCGGCACCTCCGGTTCGTGCTGGATGACGGCGCCGGCAGGCTCCAGGGCATCGGGTTCGACTGGGCGGAACGCGTTCCGGAGGGCTGGATGGCGGGCCCGCTGGACGTGGCGTTTCGCCTGGAGCGAGACGACTGGCAGGGGTTCGAGGGCATTCAGGCCCGCGTGGTGGACATTCGGCCGGCGGACTGAGTGCGGATCATCGCCGGGGAGTTCCGCGGACGATCGCTCAAGGCCGCGGGCGACCGGCGGGCCCGGCCCACCGCGGACCGGGTGCGCGAGGCGTGGTTCAGCATCCTGGCCCCGCACTTACCGGGGGCGCGGGTGCTGGACTTGTACGCCGGCTCGGGCGCGCTCGGGCTGGAGGCTCTTTCGCGCGGCGCACGGCACGTGGATTTTGTCGAGATGTCGAAGCCATCGCTGGCGGCACTACGCGCCAACGTTGCGGCGCTGGACGTGGAGGACCGGGTCAGCCTGCACCGCGAGGATGCCTTGCGGTTCGTGGAGCGGCTGGCGGCCCGCGCCTACGACGTGGCGCTGGCCGATCCGCCCTATCGCAGCGACCACGCCCAACGGCTGGCCGCGGCGTTTCGCCGCCACCCCTTCGCCGCCCTGCTGTCGGTGGAGCATTCCGCCCGGCAGCCCGCGGACGGCGACGAAACCCGCACCTACGGCGATTCCGCCCTCACCTTCCTCCGCGCCCCCGCTCCATGAACCGCATCGCCGTGTATCCCGGCTCGTTCGATCCCGTGACCCGAGGGCACGAAGACTTGATCCGCCGCTGCCGGCGCTTCGCGGACCACGTCATCGTCGCGGTGGCGAGAAACGGGAGTAAGTCCCCGCTGTTCACGGTGGAGGAGCGCATGGCGCTGCTGCGGGACGTGGTGGGGACGGGGCCGGGGGTCGAGGTGCAGAGCTTCGACGGCCTGCTGGTGGACTTCGCCCGCCGGGTGGGCGCCAGCATGGTGGTGCGCGGGGTGCGCGCCGTGAGCGACTTCGAGTACGAGTTCCAGATGGCGTACATGAACCGGGAGTTGTGGACGGCGCTCGAAACGGTGTTCCTGGTCCCCGCCCTCCACCTGACGTTCCTGAGTTCCAGTCTGGTACGCGAGGTCGCCCGGCTGGGTGGGGACGTGAGCGCGTTCGTACATCCCGAGGTGAACAAGGCGCTGCGCGCGAAGTTCGGCCGGTGACGTTTCGGGAGCGTCTGCATCGCCGCGCCGCCCGGCTGGGTGGCACCGTGGTGCTGGCCGAAGGGCACGACCCCCGGGTTCGCGCGGCCGCTCAACGGATTGGGGCCGGGCTGGCTCGGGTGATTCTGCTGGATCGTCGGGTGCACGACACAGCGCGGGTGACGCGCGTGGCCGCGCTCCTCGCGGAGCGAGATCGGGAGCGGGTGAGCGATGAGGCGCGGGCCGTGGAGCTGGCCCGGGACCCCGTACGATTTGCGGCGGGACTGGTGGCTCTGGGTGAGGCCACGGCGGCCGTGGCGGGAGCGGTCACGACGACCGCCGAGGTGCTCCGCGCGGCGCTTTGGGCCATTGGCCCCGCGCCGGGCATCCGGAGCGTGAGCAGCGCGTTCTACATGATCCTGACCGCCGGTCGCGAGTCCGAGGCGGAGCGGGTGCTGACGTTCACCGACTGCGCCGTAATTCCGGATCCCACCTCGGAGCAGCTGGCCGAAATCGCCCTGGCAGCCTCGAGCGACCGGCGGCGCATCGTGGGGGACGAACCGGTGGTGGCGTTCCTGTCGTAGTCCACGCGTGGCAGCGCCGCCGGGCCCCAGGTCGAGCGCGTCCGCCGGGCGGCGCGGCTGTTTGCCCGACTGGCGCCCACCATCGCCTCCGATGGCGAGTTGCAAGGGGATGCGGCCCTGGAGCCGGAGGTGGCGGCGCGCAAGGCGCCCGGGTCGCCGGTTGGGGGTCGGGCGAACGTGCTGGTGTTCCCCGACCTTGACAGCGGCAACGTCGCCTACAAACTGGTACAGCGCCTCGCCGGGGCGCTGGCTATCGGTCCCATCCTGCAGGGTCTCGCGCGCCCCATGGCCGACCTGTCGCGCGGCGCGAGCGTGGACGACATCGTGGACGTCGCGGCGACGGCGCTCCTGCAATCCGTGGAGGGAGGCTCATGAGCTTCACGCTTCGGAAGGATCCCCGCGGCGTGGTGGTGATCGGGGTGGACGGGCAGCTGATCGTCGGGAATCGGCACGAGCTGAAGCAGAAGGTGATCGACGCCCTGGATGCCGGAGATCGCAAGGTCCTGGTGGATTTCACCAACACGGGCTATATCGATTCCTCGGGACTTGGCGCGCTGGTTTCGCTGTCCAAAAAGATGCGCGATGCGGGCGGCGAGCTGCGGTTGGCCGGCCTGAACGAGGACCTGCGCACCCTGTTCGAGCTGACCAAGCTCGACACGCTGTTCAACATTGGCGACACCACCGAACAGGCACTCGCCAATTTCTGACGCCGGTCTGGCGCCGCTGCGGTTATGGTTGCGGCGCCAGCCCACGCCGTCGGAGGCGGCTGAGCGGGGCATCGAAATCGCCCTGCGCGTACCCACCGCGCTCGACGTGGTGGAGGAAGCGGTGGACCTCGTCGCCCGCCATTGTCTGGCGAGCGGCCTCCCGCCTCGGGCCGCGCGGTTCACCTTGCGCGTGGCGCTGGCCGAAGCCCTGGCGAACGCGATCATCTATGGTAACCGGCTCGACCCGGGCAAGACGGTGGACGTGCGGGTGGTCATCACGGCGTCTTGCCTCACGGTGCACGTGGCCGACCAGGGCGACGGCTTCGACCCGGCCATCGTGCCAAATCCCACCCTGCCCGAGCGGCTGGAAGAAGAAGACGGCCGCGGGCTGTTCCTCATCCGCCAGCTGGTGGACGAAGTCCGCTTCAACGACCGAGGAAACGCCATCTGCATGGTCTTGCGCCGCGCCTAGATCGGCTCGACGCGATCCTGCAGTCGCTGGGTGCGCTCTTCGGCTGCCGCCTCGCGCTGTGGCAGCTGGCTCGGGGCCGCCTGGTGCGCGTGCTCCCCCCGCCGGTCGCGGGCGAGCCGGCGGCCGAACGGCCCTTGGCCGACGCGGACCGGGCCGGGGCCAGGCTGACCCCGGTTCCGGGGTTCGAGGGCTACTGGTTCGAGGTTCGGGCCGCCGAGGGGACGTCGGATTCGCCGGTTCAGGTCCAGCAACGAGACATGGCCACGCTGGTGGGGCAGCTGTTGGACGCCGAACGGGACGCGCTGGGACTGGCATCCGATCTCAAGCTCCGGCTGGAAGAAATCGAGCTGCTGTACACGATTAGCGAAACCCTGGGCGGCGCCGTGGGCCTCGAGGCGGCGGCGGGGATCATCGTGCGCGAGATCAGCAAGGTGGTGGGTGCGGGTCGCGCCTCCATTCTGGTGTACGACAGCCAGGACCGAGTGCTGCGGCCGGTGGCGGGCTGGGGCAGAGACGTCTCCGCTTTTCGTCCCATTGCGGCGGACGATCCCCGATCCATCGCGGCTCGCGCGTTTCGCGAAGCCCGGGTGCTCCATCACGATCCCAGCCACGCGGCCGGGGAGGAGGTGGGCCCGGTGCGGCCCGAGGACTATCGGGGATCGGCGTTCCTCGTGGTGCCGATCATGTCCCCGGCCCGTGACGGCCCCCTCCATCCCATCGGCGTGGTGAACCTCACGGATCGAGTGGGCGTGGACGCGTTCTCCGAAGGCGATCGCCGCCTGGTGGCCACGATCGCCGCGCAAATCGGCGTGGCGTTGGAGAACGCCCGGCTCGCCGAGCGGGACATCGAGCGGCGTCGCCTGGAACGAGAGCTGGAGCTGGGCCGGGCCCTGCAGCAGAAGCTCTTGCCCGCGCCACATGCCGAAGGGGTGGACGTGGCGGCCCGGTGCGTCCCCGCGGCGACGGTAGGCGGCGATTTCTACCACGTGTTGACGCTGCGCGACCACGCGATCGGCGTCATGCTGGGGGACGTATCCTCCCACGGGTTCGCCTCGGCGCTGGTGATGGCCCTGGTGCTGTCGGCGGCGGGCATACACGCCGCCAGCGCCGCCTCGCCGGACGAGGTGGTACGCCGCCTGCGCGAGTCCGTGGCCGCGGACCTCGCCCAAACGGAGATGTTCCTCACCTTCTGCTACGCCGTCATCGAGCCGCAGTCAGGACGTCTGTGTTACGCCAACGCGGGCCACCCTCATGCGTTTCGGCTGTCGGCGGCGGCGGAGTGGGAACGGCTATCGGCCACGACCCCCCCGCTCGGCCTCGCCCCCGGGGCCCCGGTGCGGTGCCGCGAGACGTCCTGGGGGCCGGGAGATCTCCTCCTGCTATTCTCCGATGGGGTGTCGGACACCCGTGACGCGGCGGACCGCCCGTTGGGTGAAGCCCGGGTGCTCGACCTGGTTCGCGAGCTTCGCGAGCGGCCCGCGCGGGAAGTGGTGGACCGGGTCTTCGCGCTCGCGGCGAGCGTGTCCGATGTGGCGCCGGATGACCGCACCATCCTGGTGTTGAAGGCTTGAGTGGGCCGACCGCTCGGTCAGCATTTTCTTACCAACATCCGATGGCTGGACCGGATCGTGGACGCGCTCGATCCCCTGGCGGACGACGTCGTGATCGAGGTGGGAGCAGGGACCGGTACGCTCACCCGGCGGCTGGCCCCGCGGGTGAGCCAGGTGGTGGCATTGGAGCGAGACCGGCGGCTGCTGCCGCGGCTCAAGGGCGGGGGTGGGTCTCTGGGGCCGCTTCCCGAGAATGTCGAGATCGTGCCGGGGGACGCGCTGGCGGCGGATTGGCCCGCGCTCGCGCGCGGGAGGCCCTTCAAGGTCGTCGGCAACATCCCCTACCATCTCACGTCGCCGTTGATCGAGAAAGCGCTGCAGCCACCGTTGCCGGTCGTGGTGGTCTATCTCATGCAGCGCGAGGTCGCCGAGCGGCTCACCGCCGTTGGGGGCTCGAAGGTCTTTGGCGCCCTGACGGCAGGGGTACGGGCGGTGGCGGCCACGAGCCGCGTCTGCACCGTGCCCCCCGGAGCGTTCTCGCCTCCGCCCAAGGTGAACTCGGCGGTGGTCCGCATCGTGCCGCTGGCGCAGCCACTGGTGCCGCTGGCCGAACAACGGGCGTTCCGCGCCTTTCTCGTGGCGTTGTTCGCGCAGCGCCGCAAGCAATTGCGCCGCTCGCTACAGAACCTCCTGTCGCTCCCGGCCCCGGCGGTGGAGCAGCTCCTCGCGGGCTGCGGTATCGCGGGGGAGCAGCGTCCCGAAACGCTCTCGGCCCAGGCGCTGGCGCGGCTCTTCCACCAGGTCGGCGCGTTGACGCGTTTTGTGGACGCTCGTAAATTGTGAAAAAATTCACAATCGCGGATGCGCAAGATCGCCGAGTCCACGGTGCGGCGGCTCTCGCTGTACCTCCACCTGCTCGAGGAATTCGCCGCGCAGGGGCTGCAGACGGTGAGTTCGGAAGCGCTGGCGGCGCGGGGGCGCACGACCTCGGCGCAGGTGCGCAAAGACCTGTCGTTCTTCGGGTCGTTCGGTAAGCGGGGCTTGGGCTACTCCGTGCCGGAGCTGGCGGGCCGCTTGCGGGAGATCCTGGGGTTGCGCCGGTCCTATCGCGTGTTGGTGATCGGCGCGGGGAAGATCGGGAGCGCGCTGGCGCAGTATGGCGGCTTCGCCGATCGCGGGTTCCGGGTGACCGCCGTGTACGATGCCGATCCGTCCAAGGTGGGGCTCAAGTGGAACGGCGTCGCGGTGCGGGACGTGAAGCAGCTCGAGCGCGATCTGGCGCGCGACCCGTTGGACATCGCCATCCTCTCGACGCCGCCGCACGTGGCGCAGGAGGTAGCGGATCGGCTGGTGCGGTCCGGGATTCGAGCCATCCTCAACTTCGCGCCGGTCCAGCTGGAAGTGCCCCCGGGCGTGGCGGTGAAGAACGTCAACATGGCCCTCGAGCTGGAGACGCTGAGCTACGCGCTGCACCACGGGTAGCGTTGGCCGGGCGGGCGCCGGCGGCGCCCGCCCGGCTGTCGCCCCGCCCCGGCCCCGGTCGCGGCGCCGGTTAGATTGTTCCCATGCCCCCCGTGCACGTCACCTCCGACATCGGTGCGCTTCGCTCGGTCCTGGTGCATACGCCGGGTCAGGAGTTGCTGGCCGTCACACCGGGCACGCGGGAAGACTATCTGTACGACGACATCATCAGTCTGGACGTGGCCCGCCGCGAGCACCAGCGCATGGTGCAGCTCCTCTCGTGCTTTGCCGAGGTGCACCAGGTGCGGGATCTGCTCGGCGAGGTGCTGCGGGGCGAGGATGTGCGGGAGTTCCTGATCTCGCGCACCACGGACGTCGTGCCGTCGCACGCGCTGGCGCGAAGACTGGCCGAGCTTCCCGCGGAGCAGTTGGTGTCGCTGCTGATCGAGGGGGCGGAAGCGGAGGCGGGGCCTATCGGGCGGGCGTTGAATCAGGTGGGCTTTGCGCTGCCGCCGCTGCCCAATCTGTTCTTCACCCGAGACGTCGGGATTGTGATCGGGGAGTACGCGGTCATTGGGTCCATGCGTCACGGCGTGCGATGGACCGAAGAGCTCCTGGTGAAGGCGCTGTTTTGCTACCACCCCACGATGGCCAATGCCGGCATTCTGTACGACGGGTCCGAAGAGCGGCGCTCCGATTTCACGCTCGAGGGCGGGGACGTGCATCCGCTGCGGCCCGATCTCCTGGTGCTGGGATACAGCGACCGGTCGAGCCCGGCCGCGCTCGATCACCTCTGCGAGCTGGTGCTCGAGCACGGCAACGTGCGGGACGTGATCGTGGTGGTGATGCCCGGCGAGCGATCAGCCATCCATCTCGACATGATCTTCACCCAGGTTGACCGCGGCGTCGGCGTGTTCTACCCGCCGCATTTCGTGGGACCGGAACGGCTGGCGGTGCTGCACCGGTCCCGGAACGAGCACTCGGTGCGGGAAATGCCCAGCTTCTTCGCCGCGCTCGAGGAGGTGGGTTTTCCGCTCGAGCCGGTGTTCTGTGGGGGGCGGCATCGCCCGCATCAGGAACGGGAACAGTGGGCATCGGGATGCAACTTGTTGTCCCTGCGGCCGGGTGTCGCGCTGGCGTACGCGCGGAACGAATTGACCCTCGCCGAGTTCTCGCGCGCCGGGTTTGCCATTCACCAGGCGGATGACGTGATCAGCGGGCGGGCGCGAGTGGGCGACGGTGATCGAGCCATCATCACGCTGCCGGCGGGCGAGCTGGTGCGGGGCGGGGGTGGTCCGCGGTGCATGACGCTGCCGCTCAGGCGCGACGACCTGTGACGGGGCCCGGCATGGCCGCGGTGCCCTCGGGCACGCTTGCGGGACGCGCCCTGGCGCGGTTGGCGGTGAGTCCGTGCGACAGCCTGGTGCTGGCGCGGGAGGTGCTGGGACTCGCGGCCGCGTCGGCGGCGGTGGCGGAGCGGGTTGTCGCGGCACTGCTGGGCGCGGACCCGCGGGTGCGGCGGCTGGCGGACGGTCGCTGGTGTGCCTCGGGATGGGGGTCGGCGAACGGCGGCCCGGCGGCCAATGCGCTGCGGCAGGCGAGCTTTGCCGTGGTGGATGTCGAGACCACGGGGACGAGCCCCCGCCGTGGTGATCGGGTGATCGAGATCGCGGTGGTCGGACTCGACTCGACGGGCGTGCGCCTCCTGTACCATTCCCTCATCAACCCCGGGCTTCCGGTCCCCCGCTGGGTGGGCACGCTCACGGGGATCACGAACGAGATGCTGCGGGATCGGCCGCGCTTCGCCGAGGTCGCCGATGACCTGATGGCCGCGCTGGCCGGCCGCGTGTTCGTGGCGCACAACGCAGGCTTCGATTGGGCGTTCGTCTCCTCCGAGCTGCGGGCGGCGCGGGATGTGCGGCTCGACGGGCCGCGGCTGTGCACGGTGCGATTGGCCAAGCGATTGGTGCCCGGCCTCAAGTCCCGCGGGCTCGACAGCCTGGCGCGGTTCTTCGGCGTCGAGATCCACCAGCGGCACCGGGCCCAAGGAGACGCCGGCGCCACCGCGCAGGTGCTGGAGCGATTGATCGGCCTGGCCCTGGAGCAGGGACTCACCACGGTCGCCGAACTGGAGGCCCTGGGACGGCGGCCGGGCGTGCGCCGCCGCCGCCGCCCGAGTGCGTTGCCCCGGCCGGTTACCGAGATATGAGTTTGGTCACCACGTTTCGGGTGGGTAGGCTCGTCTGCCACGCGCTCGAGGGCGGGCGTCAGCGCCTCGACGGAGGCGCGATGTTCGGGGTGGTGCCCAAGCCCCTGTGGGAGAAGCGCATTCCGGCGGACGAGCGGAACCGGATCCCGCTCGCGCTGCGTTGCCTGTTGGTGGAGCATCCCGACGGCCTGGTGCTGATGGATACCGGGATCGGTAACAAGGAGGACGAGAAGTTCCGCGACATTTACGGCGTGAGCAACGCGGGCGTGAGGGGCCCCACCCAACTGGAGGACGCGTTGCGGGAGGCGGGCTGCTCGGCGGCGGACGTGAAGTGGGTGATCAACACGCACCTGCATTTCGATCATTGCGGCGGAAATACCTGCGCCGAATGGGCGAGGGGGGAAGCGCCGTCGCCGGCCGAGGCCGCCCGGCGAGTCGGACCGGCTGGCGCGCCGGTGCGGCTCTCGTTTCCCAACGCCACCTATGTGGTGCAGCGCGGCGAACTCGAGTTCGGCATGAACCCGCACGAGCGAGCCCGGGCCAGTTACCTGGAGCCGAACTACGCGCCGGTGACGGCGGCGCAGCGGTGGCGACTGGTGAGCGGCGAGGCCGAGCTGGTGCCCGGCATCCGCCTGCTTCCTACGCCGGGGCACGTGCCCCACCACCAGTCCATTATGCTGGAAGACGGGGGCGAGCGGGCGCTCTATTGCGGGGATCTCGTCCCCACCAGCGCCCACCTGCCGCTTCCCTGGATCATGGGATACGATCTGGAGCCGCTGGTGACCCTGGAGACCAAGCGAGCCATACTCGCGCGCGCCGAGGCGGAAGGCTGGCTCCTGGTGTTCGAGCACGATCCGGTGGTGGCGCTCGGGCGGGTGATTCGGGAGGGGAAGTCGTACGCCTGCGCTCCGCTTGACAGTGTTCCACGGGAGGGCTAGGTTCTTTCGCGACAACATCTAAGCAAGCGCCGCAAGGCGCTTCACCCTCCTGCCAGCGGCCATCGCCTGGCTGGCGTTCAGGGTTCCGAAAGAGTGACCGGTGCCGGGAGCACTGGTGCGCGGCGGATTCCAGAGGGACCGGATCCGTTTTTTTGTTCCATTGAGACAGGAGGACCACGCACTGGCAGCAAACGCTGAAGACAAACAAGCCCCACGGGTGCGGGTCAATCATCAAATCCGCATCAGCCCCGTGCGGTTG
>CAZVKD010000066.1:0-12227 GCA_964627675.1 uncultured Gemmatimonadaceae bacterium | reverse complement strand
ATCTTCGTCCCCACATGGCGATCACCATTCTCGGGCCCATCGCGCGCCTGCAGATCCAACGCTCACCGCTCAAAGTCGGCGAGAAACCCAATCGCCGCTACACCACCGAGCCGCTGGCAAGCGTGGATACCGTGCTGATCACGCGGCTGGGCATCTCCGCCCGGGTGGACGGCCAGTCCACGCTCGACGTGCATCACCGCGCGCACCCGGCGAAGAAGAACGGAGACGGGCGAAACGGGATCTCCGTCGGGTTCACGTCGCACTACGAGGACATGCGACGGCGGTTTGGGCTCCATCTGTGGGACGGCTGCGCCGGCGAGAACATCCTGATCGCGGCGGATCGGCGATACGCCCTCGAGGACCTCTCGGGCGGGCTGATCCTGCTCGATCCTCGAGGACGGGAGAAAGGCCGGCTCCACCAGATCGAGGTCGCTCATCCGTGTCGCCCGTTCTGCGGCTTCGCTCACCAGCACCAAACGGTTCAGCCCGATGTCTTGCGGGAAAGCCTCGCGTTTCTGGACGGTGGCCTGCGGGGGTTCTATTGCTCGCTTGGCGGGGAGAGCGGGCCGGTGACGCTGGAGCGCGGGGACCTGGTCGCGGCGGCCTGACGGTAGCGGCGGCAGCATGCCGCGCCTCCCGCCGAGACCGTCGCCTCTAGCAGGAACTCCCCCAGTCGATCTCGAACAACAGCTCGCACACGGGACATTTCCGCTGCGTGTCATTGGGGTTGAGATTGGCGCGCCCGCGGCAATTGGGACAGACGCCGTAGGTGGGACCGAGGTTCGCTTGTGCGGCAAGCTTGGCCTCGTCATCCCTCGGGCTCCACCGCACGACGCTCCACTTGTGCGGCTTCTCGCTGGTGATCTCCAGCCACGAACGATCCACCGCCACGGACTGGCGGTTCACGTCCACCGTCACGACTTCGCCCTGGCCTTCGTCCAGCACGGGATACCACGCGCCTCTCCGAAGCCCGGAACTGCCGGGACGCTTGAGACGGGCCCACTTTGGCGATGCCGGCGTGGGCAATGGGGAAGGCGGCATAGGGAACATCGCGCGTCGCCAAGGAAGGTCGAACGTAAGCGGTCAGCGCCCGTGGATCAACCGTGCGGCACCGTCTCGACAGACGAGCGGGGACAGGCGGCAAACCGGCGCGGCATCGGGGGAGCGGCGGGTCTCCCCGGGGCCGGTTCAGCAGAGATGGTCCCAGTCCACCGGGAACTCCCCACCGCATTCCGGGCAGGTGAAGCGTTGCGCCTGCGGCACGAGCCTGGCGCGACCGGCGCATCCCGGGCAGACGCCATAGGTAAGGCCCAGGTTCTCCTGGCTCGCGCGTCTGGCTCCGGCCTGCTGCTCGTCCCACTGCACCACGCTCCAATGGGTGGGCGGCGCCTCGCTCAAGTCAACGTGCGCGCGCAGCACGGGGACGTTGTCTCGACGCACGTTGAGCACCAGCATGCCGGAATCGGGATCCGCCACGACGGGGTACCACGCCCCGCGGCGCAGGCCGTGGGTGCCGGACCGCTTCACTCGGGCCCATTTCTTGGCGTTCATCACGGGTCGTGGCGGTGCGGCGGCGGCGTTCACCCGCACTCGCTATATCCGCACACGTGGCACTTCACGCACCCCTCGGCAAACTCGAGCTGCGAGCCGCAGTCGGGACAGGCGCCGATGAACTGCTCTTCGCGCATGCCCCCCACCTGATACGACTGCCCCTCCATCCCCGACACCACGCTGCTCGGCGCAGGCGCGGGCTCAGGGTTGGCCGCCAACAGATCCTGCTGCACCCCCTGCTTGTCGTGCAACCAACGCTCGATGGCAATGCCGATGGCATCCGGCACCGACATGACTTTGTTGGGGCCAAGGCCGGTCACGCGATCGGAGGAGATGCCGCGCAACTGGCGGTGGATCTCCTGAATCGGGATGCCGGCGCGCAGCGCGAGCGAAATCAGCCGGCCGATCGCCTCGACGTCCGCCATGAGCGCGGCACCCGCCTTACCCAGGCTCATGAACACTTCGAACGGCTGGCCCTTGTCGTCCTCGGTGATCGTGACGTAGAGCGTGCCGAGGGGGGTCTCGAGCCGCCGCGTCGTGCCGCGCAACAACTCGGGCCGCGAGCGTTTGGCGCGGCGCTGGAGGTTCTCGCTCTCCACCTCGTGCAGCTTCTTCCGCGTCATGACCAGCTCGGCCTCGAGTTCGGCATTGAGCGCCTTCAGCTCCGCCAGCTCGGACCGCGCGGATGGCGCCGCCGCTTCCGCCGGCACCGCCGCCTCTGCCGCTCCCGCCTTCCCCTGCACCGTCTTGGCGGTGGCCCCGGTGGACAACACCTGCTGCTCGCGGCTGCCGTCCCGATATACCGTGACGCCCTTGCAGTTCAGACGATAGGCCAGTTCATAGATCTGACGAACGTCATCCTCGGTGGCCGAGTTGGGGAAGTTGCACGTCTTGCTGATCGCCGAATCCGTGAACTCCTGAAACGCCGCCTGCATCCGAATATGCCATTCCGGCGTGACGTCATGCGCCGTCACGAAGATCCGCTGCCACTTGTCCGGCACGTCGGCGAGGTGGATGTGGCCCGCCTCGGCGATGCGCTTCATCAGATCGTCCGAGTACCATCCCTCGGCCCGCGCAATGGCAACGAAGTCCTCGTTCACGTCCGGCATGAGCACGCCGGCCTGATTCCGCATGAACGCCACGGCGAACAGGGGCTCGATGCCCGACGAGCACCCGGCGATGATGGATATCGTCCCGGTCGGCGCCACAGTCGTGAGATTGCAGTTGCGCAGCCGCCGCATCGGACGGACCCGCCGCCCCTCAGCGTCCCTTGCGCAGGTCGCATCCGGTCCCCAGATGCTCCGCTCCCATTCCGGGAACACGCCCCGGGTCATCGCCAGCCGTTCGCTCTCGACCTCGGCTTCGTCGTCCACGAACCGCATCAGCTCCCGCGCGAAGGCCACGGCCTCGTTCGAGTTATACGGAATGCCCACCCGGACCAGCAGGTCGGCCCAGCCCATGACGCCCAGCCCCACTCGCCGAATGCGCTGCGCCAGATCATTGATCTCGGGCAACGGGTACTTGTTCGCGTCAATGACGTTGTCGAGGAAATGGGTACATAGATGCACGGCGTTCCGCAGGCCATCCCAATCCACCCGGCCGTTCTTGACGAAGAGGCCGACGTCGATGGAGCCCAGGTTGCACACGTCGTAGGGCAGGAGCGGTTGCTCACCGCAGGGGTTGGTGGCCTCGTAGCTCCCCAGGTGCGGTACCGGGTTGAAGTGATTGGCGCGATCGATGAAGAAGACGCCCGGCTCCCCGGTTTTCCAGGCGCCGTGCACGATCTTGGCGAACACCGCGCGGGCGTCGAGCCGCCCCACGACCTGGCCGGTACGCGGGTGGATCAGTTCGTAATCCGTCCCTTCGTCCACGGCGCGCATGAACCGGTCGGTCACAGCCACCGAGATATTGAAGTTCGTGATCTTGGTGATGTCGTCCTTGCAGGCGACGAACTCCAGGATATCCGGATGGTCCACTCGCAGAATGCCCATGTTGGCGCCGCGACGGGTGCCGCCCTGCTTCACGACGTCGGTCGAGGCATCGTACAACGACATGAACGACACCGGCCCGGACGCGACGCCCATGGTGGAGCGCACGACATCGTTCTTGGGACGGAGGCGGGAAAACGAGAACCCGGTGCCGCCACCCGACTGGTGCACCAGGGCCATATTGCGCAAGGTGTCGTAGATCCCGCTTCGACCGTTGGACAGGGCGTCATCCACGGGCAGCACAAAACACGCCGAGAGCTGGCCCAGGGGGCGACCCGCGTTCATCAGTGTGGGACTGTTGGGCATCCACACCCGGGTCGCCATGAGATCGAAGAAGGCCTCGGCGAGGGCCTCGACGGCCCGTTGGCTGGCGCCATACCGCGCGTCAGGCTCGGCGATGGTCCGGGCCACGCGCCAAAACAGATCTTCCGGCGTCTCCGCCGGCTGGCCGTGCTCGTCTTTGACCAGGTAGCGGCGGCGCAAGACGGTCAGGGCGTTGTCTGACAGCTCCAACGGACGATGTTTGCTCGAGGCGCTCGAGGTCGGCATAGGCTCTGGCGTCGTGTTGACGTGAAATCTAATCACTGCGGAAGCGACCGAATCGCCCCGGTCGCGGCGACGTGAGCGCACAAGGTAGGAACGGCCAGCGGGCCACGCAATGGGGCAAGATCCCCCGCGACCGATGCGCCGAGTCGAGTTTGCACATCACAAAACCCGGCGAGGCGTCTGGCACGAACGGATTGTCCGATCAGGAACGATCAGCGCGGGATCGTCGCCGGTCGTCCACGACCGCTCTCATCGTCCCGTCCCGGATACTCCCCATCGCGATGTCTCCTCGCCAGTTCCACGTAGTGTCGCCAGGTACTCTGGATCCTGGCGGCCAGCTTCTCATCCACCGGCCGGGCAACTTTGCCGGGCACGCCCATGACCAGCGATCCCGGCGGGACTTTCGTGTTCTCCGGAAGCACCGCTCCAGCCGCCACCACCGAGCCTCGGCCCACCAGCGCCCCGTTCAGCAGGATCGCGCCCATACCGATCAGGCACTCGTCTTCCACCGTGCAGCCATGCAGGATCACCCGGTGCCCCACCCCGACCCGGGCGCCGATGGTGCACGGGAAGCCCTCGTCTGCGTGGACCATGGACAGGTCCTGGATGTTGGTCTCGTCCCCGATGGCGATGGGCGCGGAGTCGCCCCGAACCACCGTGTGATACCACACGCTGGCGTCGCGGCCCAGTCTGACGTTGCCCAGGACGATGGCGCCTGGCGCAATGAACGCGGTAGGGTGAATCAGCGGCGGCCCCACGCCTTGTGGCTGATCAGCGGGGCTGGGGCACGAACTGCATCAAGACCCAGCCTTCGACCGGCTGCCCGTTCTTCTGGGCGGGGTTGTAGCGGTTCTGGAGCGCGAAGGCGCGCGCGAGGACGGTGAAGTTGGGATCGTTCGAGCCCCGATCCACGCGCACCAGGAGCGGTCGCCCGTCCGTGGCGACCTGAACCCACAGCGTGGCGCGGGTCGGCGTCCCCTGGATGCGCTCGTCGAGCGGGACGAACGGGGCGAACAAGGCTCGCGGCGCCGAATCGAAACACGCGTTGTCCCGGTTGTAACCCGGTCCGGGCTCGGCGCACGGATCCGACGGCTCCACGGCCACCGGCTCCGCCGCTTGGACCGCGGGCTGGAGCCGCGCCATGCGAACCACGATCGTGGTATCGCCACCTCGACGGATCGGTACCGTGATGCGGAAGTCCTGGTAGCCCGGCGTGGTAATCGCGATGGTCCGAGACCCTGCGAGCACCATGAACTCGGTCCCCTGTTTGACCTCCCCGTCCACGGTGACCCGCGCCCGGGCCGGCGCGCCCTGAAGGGCGATCCGCCCACTGTCAGGCAATGGCGCTGCCGCCGCGGCGAGCGAATCCGGCCGGGCGGTGGCGGCGGCGGCCAGAGCGGTGTCCGGGGTGATGGAGTCACGGCCCACGCTGTCCGCGGGGACCAGGGCAGCGACCTGCGCGGGCGTCGCGCCAGGCGCCCGCACGAACGGCAGCGGCCGTTTGAGCACCATGACCCAATAGTAGGCGCCCCCGCCGCCACCGCCGAGCATCAGCACGAGGAACAACCCCACCAGCGCCCCGCCACGTTTCTTCTTGATCGGCGTACGGAGCCGTGGCTCCGTTTTCGGGACGGGCGTGGTGGGCGTCGTGGGCCGGGAAACCGTGGGGAGTCCCATCAGCGGCGAGGGAATCGCCACGGTGGCGGCGCTGGAAATCGCCGCCACCGACGGCCGGCCCTCAAGGGCCGCCAGCAGCTCCTCAGCGGTCTGGAATCGGTCGTCCGGCATCTTGCCCATCATCCGCCGGATGACCTCGAACAGCGCGCGGTGCTCAGGCGTGGGGAGATCCGGCAGCGGCACGGGCTCGGTGATATGCTTGTACCCGATCGAGAACGCATCCTCGCCGTCGAACGGCACCCGGCCCGCGAGGCACTGATACGCCACCACGCCCAGCGAGTAGAGGTCGCTGCGGCCATCGAGCGGCTGGGCACGGGCTTGCTCGGGGCTCATGTAGTGTGGCGTGCCGATCGCCATGCCCGTTCCCGTGAGCCGCGTGCCCGTGCCCGCCTTGGCGATGCCGAAGTCGGTGATGACGGCGCGGTTCCCCTCGTCGAACATGATGTTATCCGGCTTGATATCGCGATGCACCACGCCGTTCTGATGGGCGTAGCCAAGCGCCGACGCCGTTTCCTGTAGCAGGCGCTTGATTTCGGGCGGTGGGAGCGCGCCGCGCCGCTCGAGCACTTCGGAGAGCGACGTGCCGCGAAGGAACTTCATGACGAAGTAGATGACCCGTCCCGAGCGGCCCACGCGGTAGATCGGGATGATATTGGGGTGCTCGAGCTTGGCGGCGGTGCGTGCCTCGCGCTGGAAGCGCTCCACGAACTCGGCATCGAAGGCGAGCGAAAACGGCAGGACCTTGACGGCCACTTCGCGCTCGAGCTGCTTGTCCCGGGCCTTGAACACGATGGCCATGCCGCCGCGGCCCAGCTCCTGGATGATCTCGTATTCGTCCTTCAGGGCGGCCCGTACGACGTCCTCTTCGCTCGCTTCCGTGGCCGCGCGGCTCGCGGCCGCGGTGGTGGGCGTGAGGGTGGAGAGATCCAGGCCGCACGTGGGGCAGAACTTGCTGCCATCGGCGACTTCGGTCCCGCAGCGCGCGCAGTACATAGGGCTAGCGTGCCAACATATGGAATGGCGGGAGGCGGGGCAAGGAAGGGGCCGCGCCAGGCGCAGCCCGCCTCTGGAACGGAAGGCGCCGGCGACTAGAACCCTGAGCCGAACGTCACGTACCACCGCGGCTCGCGCACCGTGCTCCCCAGCCCGGGCTCGAGCGGCACGCCGGCGCCGAGCCGCACCCGCAGCGGAACGTCGTATGACACCGCAAGATCCAGCACCGCCTCACCCCCCACGTCGCGGAAGTCCAGCAGCCTGCCGTCGTAGTAACGCGCCCGCGCCGCCTCACCGAACGCGGCGAGGGAAAGGCGATCCACCCCGATCGGCAGCCGCCAGAGCCCCCGCCCCACCAGCAGCAGCGGAATCCGCAGTTCCAGCACGCCCAGGCCCACGCGATCGAACCCTGCCATCTCGTCGTAGCCCCGCAGCGAGAACTGCCGCCGCCCCGATCCCAGGGCGTAGCCCGAGACCAGCGTGAACACGTCGCCCGATTCACCGCCCAGGTCGAAGTACGCACGGTTCGGGCCGCGGCTCGCGCCGCCCGTCACCCGGCCGGCGAACACCCAATGCGCGAAGCCGGGCAGCGGCAGCGCGAGATACCCGTTCACCGTGCCGCGCGCCTCCTCGGACCATCCCGGGCCCGCCAGCCGGCTCCGCCGGCGGTACACCAATCCCACACCGACCCCGTTTTCCGGCGAAATGGCCAGGGCCGGCCGCGCGACGTGCTGGGCCGAAAGCGACGCGACCCCATTCACGTAATCGGGCTGCTCCGGCAGCGTGAGCGGAACCGGACTGTCGTTCCGCAGGGCATTGGTCTCCAGCTCCGCCCCCAGGCGCACCGCCGCCGCCGATCGCCAGCGCCGCCACCGGAGCGTGAGCCCCGCGCTCGCCAATTCCTCGGCCAGCGCCAGCGACACGCGCTCACCGGTCTGCTGCACCTGACCCACCCGCGGGCTCCACTCCAGCTGGTAGGAAAGATCGAGACTTGCGGCTTTCCATCGGCGGTATTCCAGGCTGAGGACGCTTTCCCACCGACTCCGATCCGGCGCGACCGCGAACAGCGCGGCATAGCTCGCCCGGCCGATGGCGTCCGTGCCGGCGACCAACCCACCGCCGAACTGGCCGGCGGTTCCGGCATCGTGGAACACCGGCAGCCAGAAATGCGGCCGCAGCGACGGCCACGACGCGTACCCCGTGCGCCGCGCCTCCACCGCCGCGACCGAGAGCTGTGGGGAAGCGGGAGCCATGAGCAACGCCATGCGGTCCGCGACGGCCGGCTCGCTCTCTCCCGCCGGCTGCTCGATCAGCGCGAACCCGTCCGCCAACACCGTCGCGTACACCAGCTCGCCCTTGGGGCCGGCGCTCCCGTCACGCGCGCCAGTGGGATCGTCGGTGCGTTGTCGCACCGCCCCGTCGGCCACTCGCCAGCTGAACACCTGCGGCAGACCGAGCCGCTCGGACGTGAAGAGAAGCTCCGACCCGTCGGGCGACCACAGGGGATCGTCGTCCGTCGAGGCATCCTGCGTCACCGTCACCGCGCGCGAGGGATCGCCCGCCGGCCAGGCCACGATATCCCACTGGTGCCCGTCATGTCGTGCGCCGGCGATCCAGTCGCCGCCGGGCGACACCGCGAGTCGGGACCATTCCGCGGCCGGAGGCACCGCCATCGCGCCACGCGCCGCATCGTCCGCGAGCACCACGACGGCGGACGCGTCGCGCGCCACGTCTACGGCGCCGACGGCCCCGTCCGCCAGCACGAAGGGCCGCGCGAGGCTCGCCGACGCGGGGATCCGCCGCCACGATCGTCCCGGCTCCCAGCGATACAGCGCGCTGCGAACTTCCGCGGCGTTGCGATACTCGAGGTTCGATACGACGAGCGCGTCGGCGTCCACCCAGGCAAGGTCCACCCCGGCATTGACGCGGTGCGACGCCAGTGTGCGCCCGCTGGCGCGGTCGCGGACGATCACCCGCGCCTCATGCTTCCCGTCGGCGTGGAGATAGGCGAGCCGGCTGCCGTCGGCCGAAATCCGAGCCCGGGGTTCACCCCGCAGGCCACGGACCAGAACGACGCCCCGTCGCTCGCCCCGCACCGCCTGTTCCCATTCGGCTCGCAGTCCATCCCACACGTGACCGACCGCCGCCGCGCCCGAACGGCGAATCGCGCCGGACACCCGATAGGGAATCAGCTGGCTCGACGTCCGATCCACGAACCTGGCGACAACCGAATCGCCGTAATCTCTGGCGAGCCGATCGAAAAAGAACGAGCCCCATGCGTACGGCAGAAATCCCGCGGGCCACCGCGGACTGGCGAGCGTCGCATCGCCGGGTCGGGGCCAGCCGTCTTGTGCCGCAGCCGCCAGCAGCTGCCCGTGCAGGCCCCCTCGCAGCCGCCCGGCGGACGTCAGCCGCGACTCGTAGTACGTGGCCAAACCTTCGGCCACCCACGAGGGCTGGTAGGCGTTGGGGAACAGGCCCGGCGCCCGACCGAAGACGCGCTGAAAGAAGCGCCACACGCCGCGCGAGCGATCCATGTGGAACAGGTGTACCAGCTCGTGCGTGATCACCATGCGGAGCCAATCGTCGTAGTGGCCCAGCACCACGCTTCCCGCGGGCGGCACGGTGAAGATCGTGATCCGATTGGACGGGACCACCGACGCGAAGCCGTTCGCGAAGTCCACGTTGTCCGCCAGCGTGAGGTCAATGGTGCCGCGCGGCGGCACCAGCTCCGAAGCGAGCGCTGCGTACGCACGCTCGGCCTCCGCCGCGGCGCGGAGCGCCAGGGCATCCTGCCCCGCGCGCGCGTGCACGCGAAAGTGCATGGTGTGCCAGGTGTGCCAGGAGCCGGAGGGATCGGTTTGCGCGAACGAGCTTGAGGGGACGAGCCCGAGGAGGACCGTACAGCCGGCGACGACGGAAAGGGCGGCCCTGCCGGCGCGCACGCTCACCGACCCGCGGCTTGCGCCCGCTCAACGAGAAACGCTTCCAACCCCTCCACGATTCCCCGGGCGTACCTCCACTGCCCGTCCTCGCTCGCGAGCACCGCCTCTTGATCTGGCAGCATGATGAACAGTCCTTCCACCAGCACCGCCGGCATCCAGGTGGGGCGGGCCAGCGCGAGGTCGCCCCGGCCGACGCCGAGGTCGCGAAAGCCGAGCTGGCGCACCAGCGCGCGATTAACGGCCCGCGCGAGCGGGGCGGCGCGGGGGTGGAAGTAGTACACACTGGTGCCGTTGTTGATGAAGGGGTTCACGCCGTCGGGCAACGCATTGGCGTGGATGGACACCAGCACCTCCGCGTCCTCGCGCTCGGCCGCCATGGTCCGCTCCGGCAGACCAAGAGGCTGATCCTGGTCGCGAATCATGATGACCGTGGCGCCGGCCCGCTCGAGGAGCTGCCTGGCCTTGCGAGACACCGCGAGCGTCACGTCCGGTTCGCGCACGAACGTCGGGCCCACCGAGCCGGCGGGCGGATGCCCCGCATCGAGCGCGATCCGCCGGCCCGCGAGCGGACGCCGGCGATCAATGGCCGGCGGGCGCCGCACCGCGAAGTGCAGGTCGTTACCCACCCACGAGGTGCGATACCCCCACACCGGCTCGGCCAGCCTCACCGACAGCACGGTCTCGTCCTCGGCGGGTTGTGAGAACGTCACCAGCGTCACGAGCGGGTCCTCGGGGCCGTATTGAATCCAGTCCATGTCACCGGCCACGCCATAAAGCCGAACGCGCAGCTCGTGGTGCGATTCCTCCACGGCGAACGGGATCCGCGCCGGAAGCGGAATGCGCAACGTCAGGTGCCCGGAATCCGCGAAAAGCCGCAGCGAGCCCGCGGCGCCGCGCGGCGGCAGTGCGTCAATGGGCTGCACGTCCGCCGCGTCCACCCACGCCACGCTGGCCCGCGAGAGTCTGAGCCGCACCTGATCGTTCCATCGCCCGCTCACGGCGGCGATGGTCCCGGTGGGGAAGAACCAGTGGTACACGCCGTACGGAACGGGGCGACCGGGGAGCACCGAATCGGTGCGCCCGGTGGAGGCCGTGTCGTCATCCACCCGCACCACCGGCAGGCGGGCCGGATCCAGCGTCGCGGCCTGGAGTGGCCACCGCACTCGCACGGTATCCGCGCCACGACTGGCCTCGAGCCAGGGCCAGGCGGGGTCGGGGGCATCCGGTGTCGCGAGCCGGCCGAACGGCTGCCCCGGATCCGGGCCCAGCGGCCCCCGCCATGCCGCCGTGTAGCGAGACATCGCCGGCTGGCGCGCCGCGGACGGCCGGGCGGTGCCGAACGCCAGCTCTCCCCACGGCGCTGCGTCGGCCCGCACGTCCGCAACGAATGCGACCTCACCCACACCCGTAACCAGCCGAAGGGCGGCGCCTGGAGCCGCGCGCACGGCGAGCCGCAGCTCCTCGTCCGGCATCATCCACAACGCGCCGGTGGGGTGCATCGAGGTCGTGTCCACCCACACCGCGACGTCCGGCGGCGCGTACCGCCGATCCAGCGCCACCGTGAACGTGGCTCGCGCCGTGTCCGAACCGGCGATCGCGAGGATGTCGAACGAGGCGGTCGTATCCGGGGGAGGGGGCAACGCGAGCCACGCGAGCCACCCGCCCGTGGGATACACCGCCACCGATGCGCCGTTCACCCAGAGGCGCGCGTCGCCCCGGCCCACGGAACCGAAAATGAACGAGGAGTCTCTGGCCTGAATGCGGGCCGTGGAATCGGCTGTGATCATCCAGCGATCGCCCACAAACGACCGAGTGCCTTCGCGGGGGTAGGAGACGCGGATCTCCAGGGCCCCCCGCACGACCTCCGGAGTAAGGGGTCCGAGCTGTGCCGCACGCCTCCCCTGCCCGCCGCAGGCGGTGGCCGCCACCAGGATGCCGCTCCAGCCAACCGCCGCGCGCGCTTGCGACATGGACGCGGAACCTACACAATTTCAAGGAGCTACGTCAATTTTAGCGGTTGGTTGACCGTGCTTCGGGCAGCCATGTAGATTGGGCGGCCACCCTGTAGCGCAGTCTCGTGTTTCACAAGGCGATGCGGGCGCGTGCGGCCGCGCGGGCTTCGGGCGGCTTTCATGCGCATGTTGAACCCGCAGTTGGAGGAGGGGTGACGGGAGTTCCGATCGCGCAGACGGCCACGCTCCGGTGCCCCACATGCAGCGGCGCCGTCGTGTCGGGGTTGCCATTTTGTCCGGCCTGCGGCAGCCGGGTGCTGTCCCGCGCCACCGGTGGCGGGTGCCCCACCTGCGGGACGCCCGTTGTGCCGGGCGGGAAGTTCTGCGCCGCCTGCGGTCGCGCTCTCACCGGCGGGATTCCCTCGGGAGCCGCTCCGGCCATTCGCGCCCTGCTCAGCCTGCTCGACGAAGCCGGCCAAACCGTCAAGCAGTTCCCGCTCTCCCGCGTGGAAACGACCATCGGCCGCCAGGACGCGGACGTCCACGGTCAGGGTCTTTTCTCCCCCCACCCGCTC
>CAZVKD010000065.1:0-12359 GCA_964627675.1 uncultured Gemmatimonadaceae bacterium | reverse complement strand
CACGGCTCAAGGCGAACACCCCGACGGCGCCGACCGCCACGGCGGGCGCCGCCCACGCCACCCAGCGGCGACCGCGAGAGGAGTTGGCGGAAACGCTCGCGTAGGGCGTCGGCGTGCTTGGCGTCGCCGCCGGCTGCGAGACCGCCTGGCCGGCGGGGCCCGGGGCCGGCTCCGGACGGGGCGCCTTCGACCGGGGCGCTGGGCTCGCCGGCGTGCGGAACTTGTCGAGCAGCTCCGCCGTCCCCGGGGACTTGACGAGCGTGAGCATCCGCGTCCGCACCACGTCCTGCGTTTCGGACGCCACCCCGACGGCCGCCACCGCCTCTTCGATGGTCGCGAACCGATCCGCCGGGTCCTTGGCCATCATGCACATCACGGCCGCTGCCAGATCAGGCGGACAATCGGCCCGCAGCTCCCGAATCGGCGGCGGCGGCGTGTGGCAGTGGTCATAGATCACATTGACCATCGTGGCACTGGCGAACGGCGGGCGGCCGGTGAGCATCTCGAACGCCACCACGCCGAGCGAATACTGATCCGCCGCGCCGGTGATCTCGGCCCCCTGGCATTGCTCGGGACTCATGTAGGCCGGCGTGCCCACCATGCCACCGGTCATCGTCAGCGCCTCGGCCTGCGCCACTTTGGCGATCCCGAAGTCCGTCATCACCAGCCAGCCGTCCTGGTCCAGCATCATGTTGCCCGGCTTCACGTCGCGATGGACCACGCCGTGCCGGTGCGCATGCCCCAGGGCCGACCCGGCCTGGTTCAGGATGGTCTGGATCACCGGAATGGGCAGCGGCCCGACTTCCTTGATCACGGATTCCAGCGAACGGCCCTCGACGTACTTCATCACGAAGTACACCAGGTCGCGCGATTCCTTGACGGCGTAGACCGGGATGATGTGCGGGTGGCTGAGGCTTGCCGCCGTCCGCGCCTCGCGCTTGAATCGTTCCTGGATGCCCTTGTCCATCAGCATGAGCGCGGGTGCCATGCACTTGATGGCCACACGCCGATTGAGTGCCATGTCATGCGCCAGGAATACCACGGCCATGCCGCCGCGGCCGATCTCGCTCAGCACCTCGTACTCGCCGAGCGTGGCGTCGCGCAGCGTCTTCAGCAGTCGCTGCTCGCCACTGGCGATGGACTCGGCGCTCGGACGGCGGCTTTCGCGCGTCGCAGGAACGACCCCCGCCTCGCCCCCGGCGCCGGCCCGACTGCCGCAGCGCGGGCAGAACAGTGCGTCTCCGGCGAGCGTCGCCCCACACTGGGCGCAATGCTGGACCACGGCTCAGTACCGTCCCCGCATGAAGGCGATCCCCGGCGCGATCGCCGCGCGCCAGGCGTCCGCCACGGCGGGGCTGTAGTCCCGATCGTGCTCCGAAACCGTCTGCACCAGGGCGTCAACGAAGCGCGGGTAGAGCTCCGGACGAACCGCGAGATCGCTTCGGCTATGACGGTCGGCTACGCGCTTGAGCAGCGCGGGTCCGTCGTCCGGCCGGCTGGGGAACGCCAGCAGCAAGCCGAGCGCGTGCTTGAGGAGCTGATGCTGGCGCTGGAAGTCCGTTTGCGCGAACAGCGGCTCGGCCTCGGGGGCGGCGCGGAAGAAATTACGGTAGAAGCAGGCGTAGAAATCGGGCACCGCCGAGCAGCGTTCGTAGCTCGCGCGCGCCAATTTCAGGGTGACAGCGAGAACGGGTGGTGGGGAGGGGGCCACCATAGTGTTGCTAGATAACACCCGCCCCGCGGCGGGGCAAACGGGTGGGTCGGGCAGTCTTGGGAAGGTTGGGAAGGTGTGAGTCCGATCCGCCGAGCCGGTTGTCGCTCGCCCGTCACCTCCGCTGATACCTTTGTCGCTCCCGTTCCACAGGCCCAGCGCATGACGCTCCCGTGGCTGTTCTTGTTCCTCGCCGGCCTCGCCGAGGTCGTGTGGGCCGTCTTTCTCAAGCAAACGGCTGGCTTCAGCCGCTTGTGGCCCAGTGTCATCACCATCATGGGAATGGTGGCGAGCTTTGTCCTCCTGTCGCAGGCGTTGAAGACGCTGCCGGTGGGAACCGCCTACGCCGTGTGGACCGGGATCGGGGCGGTGGGAACGGCCATTGTGGGGATTGTCGCTCTGGGCGAGCCCAGGGAAGCAATCCGGGTCGTCTCCATTGGGCTGATCGTGACGGGGATCGTGGGCCTGAAGCTCGCGAGCCCGGCGTGAACGTGCCCAGCGGGTTTGCGGCTCTTGCGCCTTGGTTCCGAGCGGGTGTCGCCCGCAGCCGATGCCATCGAATGCCCCAATCGCCCCCACCCATCGCGCCGCGCGATACCGACCCCAAAATGACTCGACCAATGCGAAAACCGCGACGGCCTCGTTCGTCCCTCGATCCATGGCTCGCCCTGCTCGCGCTGCTGCCCGGAAGCGCATTCGCACAGACAACGGTTGCCGGCACGGTCTTCGCCGATACGAATGGAAACGGCCAACGCGACCAGGGCGAGCCCGGCGTCGAGCGCGTCGCGGTGTCGAACCAGGTTGACGTTTCCCTGACCGACGGGAGCGGGCGCTTCACCCTTCCCGCCCCAGGGCTGGGTCTCGTCTTCGTGAGCGTGCCGGACGGGTACCGGACCGTGGGGCCGTTCTGGCGGGCCTTGGACGCCGAGGCGCCCGGCGCGCCGATTTCGTTCCCGTTGCAACCGGTGGCGAGCAGTCATGAGTTCACGTTCATCCACGCGTCGGACACGCACGTTCAACCCGCGGCCGTCCCGCGCTTCGACCGGTTGCGGGCGATCGTGGATTCGGTGCGGCCCGCATTCGTGTTGATCACGGGCGATCTGGTGCGCGACGCCTTGCGGGTGGGAGAGGTCGAGGCGCGGGGCTACTACGAGGTGTTCCTGCGAGAGCGAGCGCGGATGTCCGTCCCGGTGTGGACCGTGCCCGGCAACCACGAGATCTTCGGCATCGAGCGTCATCTGTCACTCGTCCCCGCGACGCATCCGCTGTACGGTCGCGCGATGTACCGGAGCTACCTCGGCCCCGATTACTACAGCTTCACGTACGGCGGCGTGCATTTCGTGGGACTGAACACGGTGGACATCGCGGACCTGTACTACTACGGCCACGTGGACAGCACGCAGCTCAGGTGGCTCGGGCGAGACCTGGCCCGCGTGCCACCCACGACGCCGGTCATCACGTTCAACCACATTCCGTTCTTCAGCTCGTCGGAGGGGCCGGGAGGCTACACGGCCAATCCGCCCGCGCACCCCCTGATTCGGATCAACGCGCGCGAGCAATTCCGCCACCTGGTCTCGAACGCCAGGGACGTGTTGGCGCTGCTCGGGGATCGCTCGTACCCTCTCGCGCTCGGTGGACACTTCCACATGCGCGAGCGGCTGGAATACGCCACCGTGGCCGGGCGCCGCACCAGGTTCGAGCAAACCGCCGCCGTCGTGGGGCCAGGCGGGCCGGCGTGGATCCGGATGGCCTCCGGCGTCACCGTGTATCACGTTGACCACGGAGCGGTGAGCGAAGGCGCGTTCGTTCGTCTCGACGTACCTGGACCGGTGAGGTGAGCATGGTCATCAGCGACACCCTTCGCACCATCATCACGACGACTTTCGGCGCGGTCGTGTCGGCGCTCGTTGTCTGCGTGTGGCAGAAGCGACGGGCCAATCGCCCCCGCGCCTGATAGGGGACCAGCCACGTCACACGATCGCGGTCGCCGCTCCGGTGAGGATCAGCACGGCTCCCCACACCAGGTCGAGATTGACCCAGTGCGTGCGTAGGAAACGCAGACCGCACCAGCGGTACACCAGCAACGCCATGAGGCCCGTCACCGCGAGGTAGCTCCCCGTGTGAACCGCGGCGAATGGGATTCCGGCGCCCCCGGGCGGCGCCAGCATCTCGCCGTGGTGCACGTGTGCCGTGGACGCGGACGTCGCTGCCGGATCGAGGAGGAACGGAATGAGCATCAGCCCGGCGCCGTGCGCCAGCGCCATGACGGCAGACCAGACGGTGATGTCCCACGGTCCCACCACCATTCCGCCGAATCGCGGGTGTCTGGCGCGGAACATCCGATCGAGACCGAACAGAATCAGCGCCGCGGCGAGGATCCAGCGCAGCGCCGCAAAGTCAATGAACGACCCCAGGAACGTGACGACCACAACGGTGGCCATGACGGCCACTGCGTGACCCAGGGCGAGCGGCGGCAGGGCCCGCCACACGGCCCCCGCCTTGCGCTGCTGCAGTCCCAGGGCCACCGCGAATAGCCAGCCCATTCCGGGATTGAGACCGTGACCCGCGCCCAACAGCGCGAGCGCGAGCCACGACCACTGCACGTCCCCGGTCATGCGTAGCAGAACGAATCGGAGGAGGCGTCTCCGCCCTCGAGCCGCACCTGATGTGGGCGCATGCCACCCTCCATCTCGACGAAGAAGCGCGGATCGAGCGCCATTCCGCCCTGGGGTCGCGTATCGAGCTTCACCATCCAGCCCTGGATCCCGTCGGGATAGAACTGGGCGTCCCAGGGCGAGTAGAGCGAGTTGGTCAGATACACGCGTTGCCCGTCCCGACTGATCTCCACCATTTGGGGCCCGCCGTTCAGCCGGCGCAGGGGATTCGCCGGGTGGACCGCGCGGGTCACGATGCCGCCGATCCGAACAGAGCCCGTGAGCTTCGGGTGGAACGGATCGGACACGTCGTACTGCCGCAACTCGCCCGTCCCCCAGCAGGACACGTAGAGGTACCGATCATCCACGGAGAGACCGATGTCCGTCACGAGCGGCGGGACGGCCTTGAAACCCTTGAGAATCGGCGGCAGATCGTCCTCCGAGGCGGGCTCCGCGGGGATGGTGATCACCTTCTTCACCTTCCACTCGCCGTTCCCGTTGCCGCCGTCGTTGTCCAGATACCACATCCAGACCGACGCCGAGAGATCGGCGGTTGACACGACGACGCCGACAAAGCCGTATGGCCGCGTGGGATTGTGAGCCGGTCGCAGCTCGAGGACCATTTGCTGATCCGCGCCGAGGTCGAGCGTTTGGCGATGCGTCCGGGTTCGCAGATCCCACACATGGAGCGCGTGGCCGTACTCCCCGGCGAGCAGCAGCTCGGGGTTCAGGCCGCTCGACACCATGTTGGGCGTACCCCACTCGCTCGTGATCATGGTGTCCCGGCCCAGGTGCCAGAAGAAGTCATAAGACAGGTACTGTGGGCCACGCTCCTTCTCCCACCGACCTTTCACCTCGAACGTGTCGTGATCCAGCACGAACAAGCCGCCAGGCCCGTTTCCGTCCGGGGATCCCAGGGCGTTGACGTAAATCCCGTCCGGTCCGCAGTGCACGGTGTGAAGCGCCGCGTATCCGGTCTTGGCCGCGACTTCCGCACCCTCGATCACCTTCACCAGCTTGGGGGATCGCGGATCGGGCTTGGTGTCCACGACGTGAATCCGAGACGAATGCGTGCCTGGGACCACCAGATAGCGGCGCTCCGTGTGCGCGTGCGGAGCGTAGGGACACAGGTGAGAGCTGCACGCGTTCCAGCCGAAGTGGTGCAGCTCGTTGTCGCCGTTGGGAAAGTCCACCTGGCCCACCAGGCGACCGTAGCTGCCGGAGTTCGGATCCACGTCCACTACGCCGATGGCGTCCGGGCGGCCGTTGGGCTTGGGATTGAGCATCGCCACGTAGGCGAGCCGTTCGGGCGGAGCCTCCATTGCCAGGTCCGGCGACGGATAGAACGTCGGGTCGGGGCGCCACTGCGGCATAAGGACCTCCTTGAGTGATGGGTGAGGCGTGCGTTTGGTTCACTCAGGAAAGGCGCAGGATCCCGTTGGGACGGATCACGTCCGGGCGCGGTCGGTCGGCGGGTCGGCGCAGGAACGGCTGCGATGACTTGAGGTGCCCGCTGATCGGAATCTCCACCATCACGAGACCGTCGCTGATGCCCACTGGAACGCCTCCGGCCGCCTCGAGCAAGCGCATCGCCCGGTCGTTCGCCGGGAGAACGCGGCCCACGAGGCGCTCCACGCCGTTCTCGAGAGCCGTCACGATCAGCGTTCCCAACAGCAACCGCCCCAACCCGGCGCCCTGATAATCGTCCACCACCGCCACGGCTGCCTCCGCGACCGCCGGGTCGGAGGGGTCGCGCACGTACCGCGCCGCCCCCACGCCGGGTGCGCGCGGCTCATCCAATGCCAGGGCGCCCCAGGCCACGCGGTTCACGCCGTCCGCGCTGGTGAGCAGCTGTACGTCGGTCTCACTCCCCTGCCGCAGTGGCCGATCACCGCGCAGGTGGCGAGATCGAGCGCTGAGGCGCCTGAAGCGCGCTTGGATGAGGGCCTCGTCCCCATGCCAGATGGGCCGCAACCGGACGCGGCGCCCGTCTGTCAGATTGCCTTCGAACGCGTGCATACCGGATCTCCGATCAGAGGCTACGTACCGGAAGGCGCAAGAGCTGGCCAGTCCGGCTCACTTACCGGGGAGGCTTGGCAAGTGGGACGGCTGGGCGTTTACTTACCATGGCCAAGCCCTCCAGCGATGGCGCCCGGATCCGACGTCACTCAGGCCCTGCTCGCCCTCTCCGATGGCGATCGGACAGGGCTGGACCGCCTGCTCCCCCTGGTGTACGAGGAGCTACGGGTGATGGCGCAACGCGCCCTGCGGGCCGAGCGACCGGACCACACGCTGACCCCCACTGCGTTGGTCCATGAGACCTACCTGAAGCTCGTGCAGGTGGAACGGGTGGACTGGCGCGGTCGCAGCCACTTCTTTGGCGCGTGCGCCGCGGAAATGCGACGGATCCTGATCAGCTATGCGCGCATGAGGCACGCGAAGAAGCGCGGCGGGCAGAGGGCCGAACGGGTGGAAATCGAGAACGTGTTGGTGGCCGCGGACCAACGACCCGCTGAGTTGGTCGCGCTGGACGAGGCCCTCACCCGGCTGGAGGCGCTGGACGCCCGGCAGGCCCGCGTCGTCGAGTGCCGCTTCTTTGCGGGAATGGACGTGGAAGAAACGGCCATGGCCCTCGGGGTCTCGCCCGCCACAGTGAAGCGGGACTGGACGATCGCAAGAGCCTGGCTCAATCGGGAGCTGAGCGGGTGAGTCGCTGGGACGAGATTCAGGACGCCTTCCACCGCGCGCGCAGCCTGCCAGCGGCCGAGCGCACTCCGTTCTTGCGCTCGATCGGCGCGGCCGACGACCTCATTCAGGAAGTGTCTTCCCTCCTGGCCGCGGACGAACGGGGCGGACTCCTGGCCCGGCTCAACGACCACAGCGAGCCCTTCCACGGCGGCGGACGCGTCGGCCCCTACCGGCTCATCGAGCCGCTCGGCGTGGGCGGCATGGGGATCGTGTATCTCGCCGAGCGCGTGGGAGATGACTTCACCCAGCGGGTCGCGCTCAAACTGATTCGAGCAGGATTCACCGATCCCCGGCTAGAAGAGCGGCTGAAGAGGGAGCGGCGTATCCTGGCGCGGCTCGAGCATCCGGGGATCGCGCGTTTCATCGACGGCGGCACCACGGAGACCGGGCAGTCCTGGTTCGCCATGGAGTACGTGGAGGGAACCGGACTGGTGGACTACGTCGCCACCCATCGCCACACGGTCGCGGACCGGCTGCGACTGTTCATCGAAGTGTGTGATGCGGTGCACCACGCCCATCAGCAACTCATCGTGCACGGCGATCTCAAGCCGAGCAACATCATGGTGGCCAGCGGCGGCCGCCCCAAGCTGCTCGACTTCGGTATCGCGGAACTCCTGGAGGGCGGTGACGGGCCGGAGAGAACGACGGTCACCACGCCATGGCTCACTCCAGCCTACGCCAGCCCAGAACAGATTCGCCGTGAACGCGTGACCACGCTGACCGACGTGTACGCCCTCGGCGTGGTCTTGTTCGAGCTCCTCGCCGAGCGGCGACCGTATCACGTCGAGTCCCTCTCGCCCGCGGAAATCGAGCACATGGTGTGCGAGGTCGAGCCGCCGCGGCCGAGCACGGTCGCGACGCAGCGCCGCGTGCGACGCCTGCTCGCGGGTGATCTCGATCTCATCGTGCTCAAGGCCCTGGCCAAGGATCCCAATCGCCGCTACGGCTCCGCCGATGCGCTGGCGCAAGATCTGGAGCGATACCTTCAGGGCCTGCCCGTTCGTGCCCGTCCGGATAGCCTGGGTTACCGCGCCAGCAGGTTCGTGCGCCGTCATCGGACGGCGGTCGCGGCGGGCGTCACACTCCTGCTGGTGCTCGTGGCTGGCGTCGCGGCAACCGCCTGGCAGGCGAGCGCTACCGCCCGCCAGCGCGATCGTGCCGAGCAGGCACTTCGACAGTCCGAGGACGTCACGGCGTTCCTGGTGAGCCTGTTCCAGGCAAGTGACCCTCAGGTGGCGGGGGCGGATACGGGCACCGCTCGCGCAGTGCTGCGGCGTGGCCTGGAACGGGTGAATGAGCTGGCGGAGCAACCGGCCGTGCAGGCGCGCATGCTGGACGCGCTCGGCTCGGTGTTGCTGAATCTGGCCCAGCTCGATCGCGCCCGCGAGTTGACGGAGCGCGCGCTGACGCTGAGGCGGCGCTCACTCGGCCCGGAGCATCCGGACGTAGCGGTGAGCCTCCGCAACTCGGCCCGCGTACTCCGCGTGCAGGCCGACTACGCCACCGCGGAAGCGCGGTTGCTCGAGGCGCTCGCCATCCAGCAACGCGCTCTGGGACGTGACCATCCGGAAGTGGCCCAGACCCTCCACGATCTCGGGTTCCTCATGCCGTACCTGGGACGCCTGGCGGACACGGAGCGATACTACCGCGACGCACTGGCGATCGCGCAGCACTCCCTGGGCGACGGCCATCCGCTGGTGGGGGCAAGCATGATCGGCCTGGCCGCCACCCTGAGGCGCCGCGGCGACTACGACTCGGCCGAGGTCCTATACCGGCGCGCGTGGACCGCGAGACAGCGCGCACTCGGCCCCGAGCACCCCGACGTCGCCCTCGCCATGGTGCACCTGGCAGACCAGGTAGCGCTTCGACCCGGCGGCGACGCGGAAGCGGAGCGACTCTATCGTGAGGCGCTCGCCATCCAGCGGCGCGTACTGGGGTCCGATCACCTAGCGCTGGGTCATCCCATGACCAACCTGGCAGAGTTGCTCTCGCGGCGCGGGGAGCACGCCGAAGCCGAGGCGCTGTATCGCGCCGCGCTCGCCCTGCGCGAGCGGCTCCTCGGTCCCGACCACTCCGAGGTGGCGCACACCACGGGTCTGCTGGCCGGCGAGTTGGCACAACAGGGGCGGTTCGGAGAGGCGGAGCGACTGAGTCGGGCCGCCCTGGCCACGTGGCGCCGCGCGCTCGGCGGCGATCACCCGGGGGTCGCCGGCATCCTGGGGACCCTCGCCGATATCCTCATCGCGCAGGACAAGCTCCGCGAGGCCGAGACGATTGCTCGGGAGGCCACCGCACTCCGGGTCCGCGGCGCCGGGGACAACCATCCCCTGGTGGCGCTGGCCCTAGCCAAGGTGGCCGACATCCGCGCGCGCCTGGGCGCGCGCGAGGAAGCCGAGCGAATGCTGCTGCAGGCGCTCCGGATCCTCTCAGACGCAGGCATTGCCCCCACACATCGCGACGTGCGAATGACCCGGCGGCAACTGGCGTCGCTGTACCACGAGTGGGGCCGTCCCGCCGACGCAGCGCGGTACGAGACCGTGAACGACTCCTCCCGCACGGGAGCGGTTCGTGTGGCACGGTAGGACCCTCGCCCGCTCGTGGGGTCTGTGGTTCGCAGTGGCGACCCCGATCCTCCCGGCACAGACCCGACCACCGGTCACATCCGTTGCGATCACCGGCGTCTCCGTGCTAGACGGCAGGTCTTCGTCGCTCCTGGCCGACCAGACGGTCGTCGTCAGTGGCAACCGAATCAGCGCTGTTGGCCCGCAGGCGGCTGTCCCCGTTCCGGCAGAGGCCCGTGTGGTGGATGGACGCGGGAAGTTTCTCGTCCCGGGCCTCTGGGACATGCACGTCCACACCACGATCCCGGGCGGACGGGAGGTCCTGGCGCTGTACGTGGCAAACGGCGTGACCGGCGTGCGGGACATGGCGGGCGACTGGGCGCAGATCACGGCGTGGCGCGGGGAGATCGCCAACGGGCAACTGCTCGGTCCCCGCATGGTCGCCGCGGGACCGTACATCGAGGGGGGCGACGTTCCCATCCCGCACCTCGTGGTGCGAACGCCCGAGGAGGCCGGGCCGGCGGTGGACTCGCTCGAACGCCTGGGCGTGGACTTCGTGAAGCTCCACAGCCAGCTCCCTCGTGAGGTCTATTTCGCATCCTTGCGCGCCGCGCGCGCGGCGGGCTTCCAGGTGGCGGGCCACGTACCGCGCAGCATCACGCCGCAGGAAGCCTCGGACTCCGGCCTCGGCAGCATCGAGCACATGCTGCAAATCCCCACCCCCTGCTCCCCTGCGGAATCGCTGGCGCTGGCGCCGCGCTTTCCGGTCCAGGGCGTGCTGGGACGGTGTACGGCCGATGACGCGGGGCCGCTGTTCGAGCGGTTGGCGCGGAACGGGACGTGGGTGGTGCCGACCCTGGTGGCGCAGTACGAGATCGCCCATTGGCCCCAACGCGACCTGCCCGGCGACGCCTTCGCGGCCTATCTGCCCGACACGCTCCGCCGCTACGTGGCCCAGATCTTCCCGATGGTGGACAGCGTCCCGCCCGAGGCGGATTCGGTCGGCATGGCGCTGTGGAACAAACGCGTGGCGCTGGTGGGAGCGATGCATCGGGCCGGCGTCGGCATTCTCCCCGGCACGGACGCGCCGCTGCGAAACAGCCCGCCCGGCTTCGGCCTGCACGAGGAGCTGGCGATTCTGGCACGCGCCGGCCTCTCGCCGTTCGAGGTCCTGCGCGCCGCGACGCTCGAGCCCGCCCGATTCCTGGGGCTCTTGGACTCGCTGGGCACCATCGAACCGGGGAAGCTGGCCGATCTCGTGCTGCTGGACGCCAATCCCCTCACGGACATCCGCAATGTGCGACGGGTGAGCGCCGTGGTCGCCAATGGGCGCCTGCTCGACGCCGCGCAGCGGCGGCGAGTGCTGCGCGATCTGGCGGCGCCGGCGACCCGGTAGTCGGCGGTCCTGGTGCTGGGCGGCTTGAACGTCGCGAACCTGGGCGCGCTCATCGCGCGATACGGGCCCACGCCCCGCAGCCGAACGACAGCGTGGAGCGGCAGGACACGTGCCCCGTGTCAATTGCCGGCTGACGATTGACCGGCGTCACCACCCTCGCAGCAGCGGTCCGTCTCCAAAATCCCACAATACGAACGCCCGAAGGCTCGCCCGGCGCTGATCCAGACCCGCAACCGGCAGTTCCACACCGACCGAGGCCGCCACGTGTCCCAGTCGCGACAACTGGAACCACGATTGCGGGACCAGGACCAGGGCCTGCTGCCCTTCACGCGGAATCGTCCATCCCGCCTCGAGCATCGGGACGACTCGCCCGGCCTGGCGGCCGACGCCGACACGGAGCTCGGCGCCGATGATCCCCTCGGTCTCTTCCCACGGCGCGAGCAGCTCGCCCTGAATGATCAAGGCGCCGCCGCCCGGGTTGAGGCCGTAGGCAACATACGGTTCCACCTCCCACCGAGTCCCGGACTTCAACGGCGGCGTGACCTCCAGTCCGAGGCTCACCAGCGCGTGCCGCGAAAGATCGTGCCAGGCGTTGTACTTGACCGCACCGGTGGCGCTCTGAAATCCCCCGCCCGAATCGGCGAGGGTGCGCGCCGCGCCTTCCACTTGCAGGCGGCGGCCAATGCGTCGTTCGTAAATGAACTCCTGGGCCCGCCCCCGGGTTTCGATCACCACCTCGTTCTCGGGGAACGCTTTTTCGGCCAGCAGGGGCCGCGGCAGATTCAGTTCGCCTGGCGGCCAGCCCGCCTCGCCGCAGAGCGACTTGATGTAGCGAACGACGGCCCGGATCTGATCGAGCGTCGCGCCCTCTCCGAACGCCGGCATGTCCACCGACAACCCCACCGACGCGCCGCCGTCTCGGACGACGTCCACCCACAACTCCTCCGGCTCCGCGCTGCTGACTGCGCAGGCGGCCAGATCGGCGGCGGGTACCTCGAGCCGCGCCGACGAACGACTGGCCCCGCGGGCGTCTTCCCCGTGACACGAGCTGCACCACTGGCGATACAGCACTCGAGCGGAGTCCGGTGCCGGGCTCTGCAGGGCGAGGCCCAACAACACAGCCGCCCGCGTCACGCCGGACGTTCTTTCTCACCCATGGGAGTTCGGAGACCTCTCGCTGGTGAGCCCCCAACCGGTCGCGCGAAGCTCATTGCGCAGGACTGCCTCCACCAGCGGTTCATCAGGGAGTACGCATGACCACCGTGATTCGCTCGATGTCCATGACCATT
>CAZVKD010000064.1:0-12412 GCA_964627675.1 uncultured Gemmatimonadaceae bacterium | reverse complement strand
TCTCGAAGTGCGGCGACCGCCCCTCCACGTGCCGCGCCAGCTCGGTCCGGACGCGCACCAGATCCTCCGGATGAACCCGCGACATCCAGGCCTCGAGCGTCGGCCCGACGTCGGCCGCCTCGCATCCCAGAATGGCCGCCCACCGGGCCGAGTAGTGCACCGCTCCGGTCAGGACGTTCCAATCCCATAGTCCGTCGTTCGCGCCCTGGGCCGCGAGCGCGTACCGCTCTTCGCTCTCCCGCAGCGCGGCCTCCGCGGCCTTGCGCTGGCTGATGTCCTCGCAGGTGGTGACGACGCCGATCAGCTGGCCGTCGCGGTCTCGCACCACGTCGGACATGAGATAGACGGGGAACGTGGTCCCATCGCGGCGCGTGTTGGTCGTCTCGCGGCGCCAGCTCCGCATCCGCTCGAGGTCCTCGGGGCTCATCGGCCGGCGGACCCCGGCGGCAAAGGCACTCACGTCCTGCCCGATGAGTTGGGCCGGCTCGTACCCGTGCATGCGGGCGTCGGCCGGATTGGTGTACACGATCTTGCCGGACAGGTCCGTGATCGTCACACCGAGCTGCATGGTCTCGACGGCCTTCCCGAGCCCGATCAAGGCGTGCTCGGCATCCGGCGCCGGCGTGCCCGGATTGGCGTTGCCTGCCGCCCCGCTCGGCCGAGCCTCGGCCCGGCGGTCCCGGCTTCCGGCGAAGCGCGGCACAGCCCAAATCACCACGGCCAGCGCAACTAACAGCGCCAGGACTTCGGCGAGGCTCGTAGAGATCTCCTGGGGCTGAGGGCGCCTAACTTGCGGTCTCCCGCCGTCTTGCGCCAGCCTGCGCTCGGCCCGCCGCCACAGCTTGCGGAGTGCGCGACGGCCGGGGCATTCTACACTTCGTCATGTCCCGGTCCCGCGCACCAAAACCGGCCTCACCGGCTCCCGCCGCGCCCGCAACCGGCTCCTCGCCGGGAAACAGGCGCACCCAGGTGCCGCACGAGGTGGCGCAGGCCTGGGTCCAGTTCATGCGAGACGACGTGGCCGGGTCGGTGAACGGGCTCAACAATCGGCTGAACGCCATTCTGGGCGCCGTGGAGGAGATCGCCGGCGCCAACCTGAGCCGAGAGGAGCGCGACCATTTGCAGCGCATCCGCGACGAGGTCGCCAACGCGGTGAGGATCACGTCGGGATTGCTGAGACGCGTGGACGCGATGTCGCCCGACACGGTGCCCCACATGATGCAGCCGTTCGCTCAGCGACCGGCGCGGCCGGGGACCATCGTCGTGGTGGAGGATGACGACGCCAACCGGGCGGTGATCGTGCGGCTGCTGCAAAAGCTGGGGCATTACGTGACCCCGTGCGCCAACGGCCTCGAGGCGCTGGAGGTCCTCAAACTCGCGCCCGCGGATTGCATCATCTGTGACCTGCGCATGCCCGTGCTGGGCGGGCAGAGCCTGTTTCAGCAGGTCGAGAACCTGATGCCGCATCTGGCCAGCAGATTCGTGTTCGTCACCGGTGACTACACCGATCCCGAATCGCGGACGTTCCTCGAACAGAGCGGCCAGCCCGTCATCGGCAAGCCGTATGACGTGTCCGAGTTGCTCGGCGCCGTCGCCCTCATTCTGCGGCGGGTCGACGTCCTTGCCGAAGGTTCCTGAATCGCCCCAAGAGCGGAGACTCGTATGCCCAACGTAGCCAACGACACCGGATTCCACTCGGACGACACGCCCGAGCGTCGCGTCGCCGAGCGGCGCAGCTTCGGGAGCCATCGCGGCATCCGCGTGGATCGCCGGGCCGGGACCGGACGGCGCCACAGCGGCGACGTCGCGCCTGCATCCAGCGGTGGTGTCGCCGAGCGGCGCTCGGGACAGGATCGCCGTGGCGTCTCCAGCGCCTGGCCCCTCGAGCGCCGCAGCGGCCGGGATCGGCGCCGACCGAGCTGAGCGGGCCGCCGCAAGACTTCTTCACGCCGTCCCGAGGCAAAACCTCATTCACCGGGAGCGCAGCCCGTTCAAGTTCCATAGGTCCCGTTTCGTGATCATCGGAACGTCCCTTGGCGCCTGCGCCCGTGTCCTATCCCGCGTGCGGCGGCCCATCCGCGGAGGCCGCCGGCGAGTCGCGCGAGCGGCGCTCCGCTCGCAGACAGGACGCTCGCCCGGCACGCTGGCTGCTCGTGGGCGCGCCCAACGTGGGCAAGAGCGCCCTGTTCAATCGGCTCACCCATTCCTACGTCACCGTCTCCAACTATCCCGGGACTTCGGTTGAGCTGACGTCGGCCGTTCGCGCCGGCGGCGACCGCGCGGTCAAGGTGGTGGACACGCCCGGACTGTACAGCCTGCTCGCCGTGACCGAAGACGAGCGCGTGGCGCGGCGCGCGGTGCTCGATGCGTCCGACGCCACGATCATCCACGTCGCGGATGCGTCGCATCTGGAGCGCGCGCTCCCGCTCACGCTCCAGTTGCTGGCGCTGGAGCGCCCATTGGTGCTGGCGTGCAACCTGATGGACGAGGCGGAAGCCCGCGGAGCGACTCCCAATCTCGCGCTGCTCGAGGAGCGGCTCGGCGTTCCGGTGGTCGGCACCGTGGCGACCGCGGGAAGGGGCGTGGAACGCTTGGCCGAACGCGCCGCCGCGGCCACGGCGCCCGCGGACGGAAGGGGGCTGCCCCAGCCGTACGCCGCGCTCGACCGACGACTGGCCAGCGCCGGAACCGAGAAGGGCGATCGTGCAGGCGCCGCCGGCTCACGCGGCTCGAGTCCGTCGGGCCGGGCCGTGGTCGAGGCCGAGCTGGCGCTCGCCGGCGACCCGGAGTTCGAGGCCACCAGCGCGGCGCGCGCGCCGGAGTGGACCGAAATTGCCGAGCTCAGGGAGCGCGAGTTCGGCGGGGCGGAGGGCTTCGCGGTGGGTCTGGCCACGAGCCGCAGGCGCATGGCGTTGGCGCTGCTCGACGGCGTCACTCCTACTACCCAACCCGGCCCGCGAGACCAGCGGCGCCTCGACCGCCTCCTGTTGTCTCCCTGGACCGGCATCCCGCTCATCGCGCTGGTGCTCTACGTCGCCTTCTACCAGTTCGTGGGCCGCTTCGGCGCGGGCACCGCGGTGGACTGGATCGAGCGAGTCGTGTTCGGCCGCTGGATCGAACCCGTGGCCGAATCGGCCGTGCGCGCCGCGGTGCCCTGGGCTGCCGTCCAGGACCTGCTGGTGGGACCCTACGGCCTCCTCGCGCTCGGCGTGCGCTACGCCGTGGCGATCGTGCTGCCCATCGTGGGCGCGTTCTTCCTGGCGTTCGCCGTTCTGGAAGACAGCGGGTACCTGCCGCGGCTGGCGTTGCTGCTCGATCGCGCGTTCAAGGCCATCGGCCTCTCGGGTCGCGCGGTGATTCCGCTGGTGCTGGGCTTCGGGTGCAACACCATGGCCACGCTGGTCACCCGCACGCTCGAGACCCGCCGGGAGCGGGTGATCGCCACGCTGCTCCTGGCGCTGGCCATCCCCTGCTCGGCCCAGCTCGGCGTGGTCCTGGGCATCCTGAGCATCGAGCCGGGCGCGGTGGCGATCTGGGTGGGCGTGATGCTCGCCGTGTTCCTTGGCGTGGGCTGGCTCGCCGCGCGGCTGCTGCCGGGCGAGCCGCCCGTGCTGTACCTGGAGCTGCCGCGGCTGCGACTGCCCCGCTTCAGCAATGTGCTGGTCAAGACCGGGACACGGATGCGCTGGTACTTCGCCGAGATCTTCCCGTTGTTCTTGCTGGCGAGCGTGCTGCTCTGGTTCGGTGATCTCACCGGGCTGCTCCAGGCGGCCACGCGGCTGTTGGAGCCCGTCGTGGAGGCCATCAGCCTGCCCCCGGCGGCGGCGCCGGCGTTCCTGTACGGCTTCTTCCGACGCGACTTCGGAGCCGCCGGGCTATACGACCTCTCAGCCCGGGGCGCCATGGGGCCGGCGGCGCTCACCACCGCCGCCGTGACGATCACGTTGTTCGTGCCCTGCGTGGCGCAATTCCTGGTGATGCGACGGGAGCGCGGGCTCACGGTCGCAATCACCGTGCTCGTGGTCGCCACCACCATCGCGTTCGCGGTGGGCGGCGCCGTGGGCTGGACCCTTCGGGCCGTTGGAGGATGGCAGTGAGCTGCTCCATGTGCGGCTCCACGGCGGGCTGCCAGGGCTGCCCCATTGGCGCGGATTTCTATCTCCCGCACACGCTCACCACCCTTCGAGCGGGACAGCGGGCCACCATTCAACGGCTCGTCGCGACCTCGGGCGGCGCCCTGAGAAAGCTCCTGGCACTCGGACTTCTGCCCGGGGTGGAGCTGGAAGTGGAGCGATCCTGGCCGGCGATCGTCGTGCGGATGGGACAGGCCGCCGTCGCGCTGGATGGGACGCTGGCAGCGGCGGTCATCGTCACCCCGGCGGAACTCGATGGACGGGGGGCAGGCGGGCGACGATAGGTCATCGTTCGCATGCGGTTCTCGAGCTGCCCCCCACCGCAACGGGACGCCAGGTTCGCGGTGACCGCCTGACGTCGCCCGCCGCTCACTGGACGAACTCCACCCGCCTCCCATATTAGGCCCGCATGAACGTCTTGATCGTTGACGACGACGAGCAGGTGCGCACCGCCTACCAGCGGTTGCTCGAGCGTGCCGGGCTTCAGGTCACCGCCGTCGAGAACGCGCTCGCGGCCATGGGTGAGCTCGAAACCAGAACGTTCGACGCCATCGTCTGCGACCTCGAGCTGCCCTTCCTCAAGGGGGGCGGGTTCTACGAGGAACTGCGCCAGACCTTCCCGGCCATGGCGGATCGGGTGGTGTTCGTCACCGCCTGGGCGGCGGACCCCGGGAAAAGCGCAGAGCTTCACTCCACGGGCCGCCCGGTGCTGGCGAAGCCGGTGGAATTCGACGAGCTGGTGGCGACCGTGCGGCGGGTGGCGGCGGGCGTGGATCTGAAGACACCGCGTGTATCGGGACGCATCGTGCTGGTGGACGACGACGTGGCCGTGCGGGACAGCCTGAGTCGGATCTTGCGGTCGGCGGGCTACGAGGTCGAGGCCGTGGCCAACGGGGCCGAGGCGATCGCGACGTGCCGCCGCCACGCGCCCGACCTGGTGATCACCGATCTCTACATGCCCGGCGTGGATGGGATCGAGGCGATCATCCGGCTCCAGGCGGAAATTCCCAATATCCGGTTCATTGCGATGTCGGGCGGCGGGTATCTCGACCCGGAGCAGGCCCTGGCGACGGCGGGATCGCTGGGCGTTCTCAAGACGCTGGCCAAGCCGATCCGGCGCGAGGACCTGCTGAAAGCGGTGGCGGCGGTGATGGCTGAATAGGAAGGTTGGGAAGGTTAGGAAGGTTGCGAAGGATGGTGAAGGGCCCAACCTTCACAACCTTCACAACCTTCACCAACCTTCTTCAGTCTCCGGTCTGTATCCGCATCGCGTAGAACGACCGCCACACAAACGTCACACCCACCGCGAAGAACAGCGTCGCCAGCACGAAGCCCAAGCCGGGCCCCCGCTCGCCCGCGAGATACACGCCCAATTCCACCGCGAGCAGCCCGAACAACGTGGTGAACTTGATCACGGGGTTCATCGCCACCGACGACGTGTCCTTGAACGGATCGCCCACCGTGTCGCCCACGACGGACGCCGCGTGCAGATCGGTGCCCTTCAGCTTCAGCTCGGTCTCCACGATCTTCTTGGCGTTGTCCCAGGCGCCGCCCGCGTTCGCCATGAAGATGGCCTGGAACAGCCCGAACAGCGCGATGGAGATCAGATAGCCGATGAAGAAGAACGGGTTCACGAACGCGAACGCGAGCGTGGAGAAGAAGACGGCGAGGAAAATGTTGAACATGCCGCGTTGCGCGTACTGGGTGCAGATTTCCACCACCCTGCGGCTGTCCTCCACCGACGCCCGGGTGGAGCCTTCCAGCTTGATGTTCCGCTTGATGAACTCCACGGCGCGGTAGGCGCCGGTCGTCACGGCCTGCGTGGACGACCCGGTGAACCAGTAGATCATCGCGCCGCCGGTGATCAAGCCGAGCAGGAACGGCGGGTTCAGGATCGAGAGCTTGTCCATTCCCTCGGTGAGGCCGTGGGTCAGCGCCATGATGATGGCGAAGATCATCGTGGTGGCGCCGGTCACCGCCGTGCCGATCAGCACCGGCTTCGCGGTCGCCTTGAAAGTGTTCCCCGCCCCGTCGTTCTCCTCCAGGAGTTCCTTGCCCAGCGTGAAGTTGGGCTTGAAGCCGAACTCCCGTTCGATCTCGCCCGAGGCGTTCGGGATCTGCTCGATCGTGGACAGCTCGTACACCGACTGCGCGTTGTCCGTCACGGGCCCGTAGCTGTCCACCGCGATGGTCACCGGCCCCATGCCCAGGAAGCCGAACGCCACCAGTCCGAAGGCGAACACCGCGGGCGCCTTCATCAGCGAGTCCAGCCCCATCGTGCTCACCCCGTAGGCGACGGCCATGAGACCGACGATGGCCATGCCCAGCCAGTACGACGAGAAGTTCCCGGCCACGAAGCCGGACAGGATGTTGAGCGAGGCGCCCCCCTCTCGCGATGAGGTCACGACCTCCTGCACGTGCCGGGACTTGGTGGAGGTGAAGACCTTCACCAGTTCGGGGATGATCGCGCCGGCGAGCGTCCCGCAGGTGATCACGGTCGAGAGCTGCCACCAGGCGCTGGTGTTCCCGCCCACCTCGGGGATGATCACGTAGGAGACGATGTAGGTGAGGATGACCGACAGGACGGACGTGAGCCACACCAGCTGCGTCAGCGGCGCCTCGAAGTTCATCTTCTCGGCGCCGCCGTAGCGCGCCCGGGTCAGCACGCCGTTCAACAGGTAGGACCCGCCCGAGGCGAGCACCATCATCACCCGCATCAGGAAGATCCACACCAGGAGCTGCACCTGGACCGCCGAGTCGGGCACCGCGAGCGAGATGAACGAGATCAGCGCCACGCCGGTCACGCCGTAGGTCTCGAACCCGTCGGCGGTGGGGCCCACCGAGTCGCCCGCGTTGTCGCCCGTGCAGTCGGCGATCACGCCGGGGTTGCGCGCGTCGTCTTCTTTGATCTTGAAGACCACCTTCATCAGGTCCGAGCCGATGTCGGCGATCTTGGTGAAGATGCCCCCCGCGATCCGCAGCGCCGCCGCGCCGAGCGACTCGCCGATAGCGAAGCCCAGGAAGCAGGCCCCCGCCACGTCCGCCGGGATGAACAACAGGATGGCGAGCATGAACAGCAGCTCGACCGAGATCAGCATCATCCCCACGCTCATTCCCGAGTGAATGGGGATCTCGTAGACCTGGTACGCCTTCCCCCGGAGGCTCGCGAACGCCGTGCGCGAATTCGCCAGCGTGTTGATTCGGATGCCGTACCACGCCACGCTGTAGCTCCCCGCCATGCCGATCACGCTGAACAGCAGAATGAGGAGGATCTTGGGAAAGGGCAGCTGGGTCAGCGTGAAGTACACGACGATCACCGAGCCGATGAAGGCCATCAGGATCGCCAGCAGTTTCCCCTGCTGAATCAGGTATGCCTTGCAGGTCTCGTAGATCAGCGCCGAGATGTCCGCCATGGAGCGGTGCACCGGGAGCTTCTTCACCTGCACGTAGGTCATGAAGCCGAACAGCAAGCCGAGGGCGCACGCGATCAAGCCGAACAGGAGGATCTGGTGGCCGTCGAGTCCAAGGAATTCGCCCTGTCGGAGATCGGGGAGGCGGATGTTCACCTCGCCACCGGGCCGGTGTTCCTGGGAGACTTGTGCCGTCTCCTGCGCCAGGACACTGGCGGGTGCGATCCAGAGCGGCAGGAGCGTGAGAGCCGCGAGGGCGAACGTCTTCAGACGGGACGGCGAAACGATCACTGGACCTCCCAACCGGGGGCGGCGCCCCCGGAGCGGATCAAAGACAAGGTGGCATGCCTGGAACGCGACCCCGCAGGCTGCGCGCGCCGATGGATGCGGCCGCAGGGCGCAGCGCGGGCGGCCGTCTCGAGCCTGCTACGCGGGGCGTAAAAGTCGCCAACCGGTGCACGGCGGGCAAGCGTTGCCGGCCCGACGCGCCGGGACCGACTGTCTGGCACCTGGCGACGGCGATGTGCCACGCCCCGGGCCCCGCGGCTGTCGGCTCAGTGACGGCTTGAAGAGCGCGGGCGGCAGTTGCCGAAGGGCTCGAGTTCAGGCCGTGGCAGCAGCGACCAGGCCCCGTGCTAATAGCGGGCCTGAACCGGCCCGACCGGTAATGTCACCAGCCGGAGGCGAGTGACGGCGGAAAGCGCCGCCGGCCGGGCATGCAAAGGCCCCGCCGGAACGGCGGGGCCAACACAGGCCCGGCAGGACTCGAACCTGCAACCCCCGGTTTTGGAGACCGGTGCTCTACCAATTGAGCTACGGACCTACGAGACGTCGGAAAGCGCCGGGTTGGCCTGCGCTCGCTCGAGGCAACGCGGGCGGCACGCTCCGGCCCCCGATCACGCCCATGATCTTAATGGACAAGTATTTCGCAGTCTACCGGAAGCGCCGCCCGTCCCCACCAATCGCGAGGCCGCCAAAGGCCGGGGCGACGACCGGCCGACGCACGCCCGGGAGTAGCTGGCCGGGAGGACCGCTCGGGCATCGTCAGGGTGCTCAAGATCCTTGAACTGCCCGAGGGCGTCGCCGCCGCCCTGTGGGACCATTCAGCGAACGCGCGGGTTCGGGCCTACTTCACCGACAAGCGGCTCCGGCAGATTGTGGTGAAGGGCCGACGCGAGGCTGCCATCCTGGGCAAGATCGAGCGGATCATCGGGGACGGCTCCTGACGCGATCCGGCGTTTCGGAGCCGGGGATGGACCCTGCGCCCCCCGCCTCACTCGATTCCCCCGCCTCACGCGGGCTTGACGTTCCAGTTCGTCCGGAAGAGGTTCTCCGGATCGTACTTGGCCTTCACCCGGGCCAGTCGGTCGTAGTTCAGGCCGTACGCGGCGCGAACCCGGTCGGTCTCGTCAGCGGTCAGGAAGTTTACGTAGGCGCCGCCGCTCGCGAACGGAGCGGAGGCCCGGAAGTAGTCCCTCGACCAGGCGATGCAGCGCCCGTCCTCTTCGGGGGTTTCCCACCTGCCGTGGACGTTCATCACGAACTCGGCGTCCCTGTGGGGGTAGGCCGTGGCGTCGCGCGCGGGGCGCTTGGTGGCTCCGCCGATCCCGCCGAAGAAGATCTCGCAGTGAGGCGAAGGCAGCCTCCTGACGTACTCGATGACGACGTCAATAAGCCCGTCCGCGATCGTGGTGAAGTTGTGCGATTTCCAGTAATTGCGGGCGCCGGGCGTAAGCAGAGGGTCGAAGGCCTTCTGCCAGGCGACGTACGGTTGCACCCCGACGTGCTCGCCCACCGGCTTGCCGAACTTCCTCAGCGGCTGGATCAGCTCCTCGCCCTGCTTCGGATCGCCCGCGTAGAGGAGCGCCAGGACGACCACGTCCTTGCCGTGTACCTCCGCGGGGAGGAACGGCAGCGGCGGGGCCTGCCGCATCACGGTCCAGACGGACAGCTCGTCGGGCGCCTTCGCGAAGAAGTCGCGATACTGCTGGAGCACCCGCTTCGCCTCGGATATGGGGTAGACGATGAGGCCACTCAGGAGGTCGGGCCCCACTTCATGGAGGCGGAACTCGAAGCGGGTCACAACGCCGAAGTTGCCGCTGCCGCCGCGAAGGGCCCAGAAGAGATCCGCGTTCTCGCTCGCGCTGGCGCGCACCACGTCTCCCTTTGCGGTCACGACCTCCGCGGATTCCAGGTTGTCCACCGTCATCCCGTACTTGCGGCTCAGCCAGCCGAACCCGCCGCCAAGCGTCAACCCCGCGATCCCCGTGGTGGAGTTGATCCCCACGGGCGTGGCCAGGCCGTAAGCCTGCGTCGCGCCGTCGAAATCCGCGAGCGTGGCTCCTCCTTCCGCGGTGGCCCGCTTTTTCGCCACGTCCACGCTCACCGCCTTCATGCGCGAGAGATCAACGACCAGGCCGTCGTCGCACAAGGAGACGCCGGCGATGTGGTGACCCGCTCCCCGCACCGCGAGAAGAAGGCCGTTGTCGCGCGCGAAGTTGACCGCCTTGACGGCGTCCCGCGTACCCGCACAGCGGGCGATGATCGCGGGGCGCTTGTCAACCATCGCGTTCCAGATCTTGCGTGCCTCCTCGTAATCCCCGTCCTCGGGCGTCAGGACCTTGCCGCTGAACCCCTTTCTGAGTTGATCCACCTTGGCTGAGTCTGGAGCATTCATTCTTACCTCCTGTGTCGAGGGGCTGGGCCGCGGGGAGAGGCCGGGCCGGCCGGAAAGAGAAGATAGAACCGGGCGGAATACGAAACCCTGGCAACGTACGGCTGCGTGCCTAGACTGTCCAGCGAACTAGCCGTGCTTAACGGCTTGAAAGTAGACGAAACGGTCACAAATCTCTCAAGCGGTGAGGACCTCCAGCGCTCGCGATCGCCTGCCGGACCCCACTCGGCCGCGTTAGGTTCAGGCCCCTTGCTGCGCTGTGCCTGGCTCGCGATGCCATCCGCGCTTCAGCCACCTGCGTGCCACGTCAAGCAGGCGCTGCCGCTCTCGGATCCGATCGAGGTCCCGGCCCCGGTTCCGCACATAGCGTCGCCGCAGCATCGCGAGATCCCGTCGCGCAGCCCCGCGTAGCGGCGGGCCCGGGCTCCGGGCCAGGTACTCCGCCAGTTCCCAAGCGTCGTCCACGTGGTAGAGCATCCCGGCGGGGGCGTACGCGGCAGCGTGCTCGCGGAATCGCGCCCGCCACGACCAGCCCAGCGCTCGGCGAAGGGTCGGTACCAGGTGCGCGGCGGCGCGGCGGCGCTTGGCCTCCAGCGCCCAGGCGGCTCGCTCCACCGCCGCCGCATCCCATTGCGGCGGGCAGGGCGCCCGGCGCGCGAGGCTAGCGGCCAGCGCGCGCTGAATCTCGGCCAGTGGCGACATCGAGCAGCTCCCGGGCACGATCCACTTCCTGCAACAGCTCGTCGAAGGGCGGGAGGTCGTCATCCCGCTCGATGATGACCGCCCGCACCGGCGCGCGCGTCACCAGCCACTCGAGGAGCGCCCACGATACCTCCGGGACCGGGCGGGTGTGGGTATCGGCGTAGTGTCCATCTCGAAATAGGCCGCCGGCCAGGTCCACCTCGACCACGCGCTCCAGCGGTAGCGGTTGATGCGCGCCGCCAGCAGCGCTTCGCGGCGGAACCGGGCCTCGGCATCGTGAACCCACGCCAGCTCCGGGCGCAGCAGCTTGACCGCGGTCGGCCGCCCGAGGTAGACGTGCTCGGCGAGATACACGGTCCCCATGCCTCCCGAGCCCAACTCGCGGAGGATGCGGTAGCGACCGGCGAGGACCTGACCCGTCAGATCCGTCACGGCTGCGCGGTTGGAGGAACAGCTAACATGGACCGCCACGGTGGGAGCGGCAAGGTGCGCGTTTAGCGGCCGGACGAGCCACCGGCTTTGGCGGCTGGCGTCCCCCCCAACGGTAACTCGATCTTTTCTCCCCAGAGATACTTCCCGAACCACTGCCAACTGTGCCACACCGCCATCGTCGCCAGGTCACGAACGCGGCGATGAGGTCCAGGAACCGCTCGCCTGGTCGGACTGCTTGGTATCCCGATGGTGCTGAAGCAGGCCCTGAGGCGGCCCGTGCGCCGCGGCGCGGTCAGGCAACGACGAGCCGCAGCCCCGCCGCCCGCGCGTGCCCTTCGAGCCCCTCCGCCGCAGCAAACCATGCCGCGTCCTCGACCAGCTCCCGTGCGGCCGCGGCGTCCACGACCCGCAGCGACGTCTGCCGCCGCAAGAACGTCGCCACAGATAGCGCGCCCCCCCCACGCGCCGTGCCGCCGGTGGGCAAGGTGTGATTGGGCCCCGCTCCGTAGTCACCCAAGACCTCCGTCGCAACCGCGCCCACAAAGACGGCGCCATAGTGCCGCAGCCGCGCGGCCACGGGCTCGGCGTCCCGTGCGACGACCTGGACGTGCTCGGGCGCCAGAGCGTCGCTCGCGCGAGCGGCCTCGTTCAGGTCTCGCACCACCACCGCGCCGCCGTTGCCCAACGCGGCGCGGGCGGTCGCCGCGGTGGCAAGCGTCGCGAGCTGCGCGCGCAGCTCAGCCTCTACCGCCGCGACCAACGGCTCACAGGTCGTGATCAGCACCGGCACGGCCTCCGGGTCGTGCTCGGCCTGCGCTAACAGGTCCGCCGCCACGAGCCTCGCATCGGCGGTCTCGTCGGCGATGATCACGACTTCGGAAGGACCGGCAAGCATGTCAATCGCGACGTGACGCGAGACCAGATACTTCGCCGCGGTCACGTACGCGTTGCCGGGGCCGACGATCAGGTCGCGCGCCGCCATTGGACCGCAGCCGTAGGCCAGCGCGGCAATGGCCTGCGCGCCGCCCCCAGCCAGGACGCCGTCCGCGCCCGCAACGGCC
>CAZVKD010000063.1:0-12426 GCA_964627675.1 uncultured Gemmatimonadaceae bacterium | reverse complement strand
TCGTGGTACCGCAGGCGGCGATTCTCGTACTGGTGCGCCAGGGGGGCGGCGACATCCTGGACGAGCTGTGACGCCGGAGCGCCACACGCTCTTGTTTCTTTGCGTCGCCAACTCCGCCCGCAGTCAGATGGCCGAAGGCCTGGCACGCGCCAGCGCCCCCCCGGGCTGGACCGTCTTCAGCGCAGGGTCCTCCCCTGGGACGTTGAATCACCTCGCGGTCGCGGCGCTGCGCGAGGTCGGGATTGACATCTCGCATCATCGCTCGAAGGGGCTGGACGACGTCCCCTACGCCGATGCCGATGTCGTGATCACGCTGTGCGCCGAAGAGGTGTGCCCGGTCGTGCCGGCGAGGGTGCGGACGCTGCACTGGCCGCTGCCGGATCCCGCGCGGTTCGCGGGCACCGAGGCCGAGCGGCTCGCGGAGTTCCGGAAGGTGCGGGATGACCTGGCGCGGCGGATCGCGGGGTTTTGGAGAACCGCCGCGACGTAGGCCCCGGACGGGGGGTTGGCTTCTCAGGCAAGCGCCTGGACCGCCTCCATGGTGACTCGATGCGAAATCAAGGGCAACGCCGGTGGGGGGGCTTCCGCCACGATTCGTACGGCGCGGTTCAGCGCGGCGACCCCCACCCGAAGTCCCTCGGCGTCGGCGGCGTAGATCGAGCCCAGCGGCTGCCCGGCCTCCACCGCGTCACCCGGGCGAATGGCAATGACGAATCCCACCGCCGGATTGATCACGTCATCCATGGTGCGCCGCCCGCCGCCCATCTCCACGATCGCCTTCCCCAGCACCCGTGGCTCGACCGCGGCCACGTACCCCCCGCGCGGCGCGGCGTAGGTGGCGACCTCCGGGGCCTGAGGTAAGAGGCCGGGATCGTCGAGCACGGCCGGATTCCCGCCCTGCGCGGCGACCACCGAGCGAAACCGGTCGGCGGCTCTCCCCGATCGAATGGCCGCCAGCAGCATCGCTCGCGCATCCGCCGCGGTCCGCGTCGCGCCACCGAGCAACAGCATTTCCACCCCGAGCGCGTAGGTCACCTCCATGAGGTCGGCCGGCGCTTCCCCCCGGAGTCCCGCGATCGCCTCTTCGGTCTCGAGCGCGACCCCACACGCGTTCCCCAGGGGCCGATCCATGGCCGTGAGCAACGCGACGGTCCGACACCCGTGATCCTCTCCCAACCGGATCATCGTGCGCGCCAGTTCGAGCTCGTCGTCGAGGTCGGGCAGGAACGCGCCGCTGCCGCGCTTGATGTCGAGCACCAGCCCGCCGATCCCCTCGGCCAGCTTCTTGGACATGATGCTCGCGGCGATCAAAGGAATGCTCTCCACCGTGCTGGTGGCGTCGCGCAGCGCGTAGAGCTTGCGATCCGCCGGCGCGATGTCCGCGCTTTGGCCAACCATGGCGCAGCCCAGCGACTCGACTTGCCGCTGGATTTCGCCCGGCGAGAGCGCGGTGCGAAAACCGGGGATCGCTTCCAGCTTGTCGAGCGTGCCGCCGGTGTGTCCCAGGGCGCGCCCGGAGATCATCGGCACCGCGACGCCGCAGCTCGCCACCAGCGGCGCGAGCACCAGCGAGACCTTGTCGCCCACGCCGCCCGTGGAGTGCTTGTCCACGCAGCGAAGGGGAAGGTGATCGAACCGCAGCCGCTCCCCGGAATCGAGCATCGCCCCGGTGAGTGCGGCGGTCTCCTCCGGTTGGAGTCCATTCAGATACACGGCCATGAGGAGGGCGGCCATCTGGTAGTCGGGCACCTGGTCCGCCGTGTAAGCGGCGATCAGGCCACGCCATTCGTCCGGCGTGAGCGCCGCACCATCGCGCTTGCGCTCGATCAGCGGGCCGGCCCACATTACCGTCCCCCGTCCGCATGATCCGACCTCGGCGCCCGATCCGGCGCGCCCTTCCGGCGTGGCTCGCGCTGTACGCGCGGCTCGCCGCCGCCCAGACGCCCGCCGAACTGATCGCGACCGGCGACAGCCCTATCTCGCCGCCCGCCACGACGCCGAGCGGGCCGTCGCCGCCGACTCGCTGGATCCGGTCGGGCTACGTCGCCGACTCCGGCTTGGCCGCGCGCTCCAGCCATCGGCGCCGGCGACGAGCTTCGCGCGCCATGTCCCGTCTCATGCGGCGGAGCCCACGGCGTGCCTCGTCGCGCGTCTTTCTCCACCGCCGTCGGAGCCGGCGCCGCATCTCCGCCCCGCTCTCGGGCGCCACCAGCAGCGCGATCCCCGCCCCGATCAGCGCGCCCAGCACCAGCCCGCCAATGAAGCCGATGGTCCCCGACGAGCCGCCGCCCGGTGGGAGTTCGTCCTCCATCAGATCCAGTTCGTCCTCGTCCAGCTGTTCGCGATCACCGATCATCGTGGGCCTCCCGGGACCGGAGAGGGCGCGGCCTTCGCGCCCTCCTGCATGAGCGCCTCGACGTCCGCCGCCCGACGAGGCGCGGCGGCCGACAGCAGCTCATAGCCGTCCGGCGTAATCAGAATGTCGTCTTCGATGCGGACGCCGAGCTGTTCCTCGGGAATGTAGATCCCGGGCTCCACCGTGAGCACCATGCCCGGCTCCAGCGGCATGCGGTAATCTCCCACGTCGTGCACCCGCATCCCCAGCCAGTGACTCAGCCCGTGCACGAAGTACTCCACGCAGTTCTTCGGCGCACACAGATCGCGGCTGTGCGCCTGCATGTGCGAGCGCGCCGCTTGCGTGAGCTGGCGAATCGTCACGCCGGGGCGCGCGATATCCAGCGCGGCCTGCTGGCTCGCCAGCACCAGGTCGTACACCGCCCGCTGCCGCGGCGTGAAGCGCCCGTTCGCGGGGAGGGTGCGGGTCACATCCGCCGTGTATTGCCCGTACTCGGCCCCCACATCCACCACCACGAGATCCCCGTCCTGGATCCGGCGCCGGTTCACGTCGTAGTGCAACGTGGTCGAGTTGGGGCCGCTGCCCACGATGGACGGGAAACCCACGCGGTCGGCGCCGTGGTAGCGAAACGTGAATTCGATGATCGCCTCCAGCTGGTACTCCATCATCCCCGCTCGCGCGGCGCGCATGGCGGCGCGTTGCGCCTCCGCCGTGATGGCGATCGCTCGCCGGAGCGCGGCTACCTCGGCGGCATCCTTGACCACGCGCAGCGAGTCCAGCAACGGCCCGAGATCGTGCACCGGCCGCCCCCTGAGCGCGTCGGGCAGCGAGGGCGCCGCATCCGAGTACCGCGCGAGCGTGTGCACCGGACCGACCGCCTGCCGCGCCAGCACGGCCGTGATCGAGTCGAGCTGCGCTGCGTCGTGCACCAAAGGAATGCCGCTCAGCCGCACGGCGTCGGGACCCGGGCCCAGCTTCAGACCCGTCCAACGCTCCTGATCCGGCTGCCGTCGGGGGAGGAAGAGGTGCGTTTCGGCGCCGCCGGCGCCGGAGCCCACCATGACCAGCCAGGCGTCCGGCGTCTCGAGACCGGTGAGGTAGAAAAAATCGTCGTCCTGCCGGAAATCGTTGTCCTGCAGCACGTCGGACTCCAGGTCGCGCGACGACGCCGCCCGGACCACGATGATGCCTTGCCCCGCTCTCGCCGCCAGACGCTCCCGGCGAGCCCGGGTGGTCGCCGTGTCCACCGGACGGCCCTGCCCCGGCAACTCCGGAACGGGCTCCGGCACGGGCGGCATCGCAGCGGGCGAGCCGGGCTGCTGCGCGGCGGCGGAGGTGCCAATCGCGAGCAGGATCACGAGCCAGCGCGTCATGGCCGGCATTCTAGCGCCTTGACGCACCTCCGTCGAGGCCGACAAACTCCCTCGCCATGAGCGAGACTCAAACCGCACCCGCCGACGCCGCCCGGCTCGAAGCACGCGTACGCGAGCTCGAGCAGGAACGCAAGCATCTCCTCGCGACCATCGAGATTCTCGAGGAGATCTCCGGATCGCTCCAGTTCGTGGACATCCTCCAGACCATCACGCGCAAGCTCGGAGAATCGTTCGGACTGGATCGCTGCTCCATCTTCCTCGCCGAGCGCGGCGGGCGTACCGCCCGACTGGTCGCCTCCTACGAAGACCCGAGCATTCGGAACTACGTGGTGGACCTGGAGCGGTATCCCGAACTCAAGCGGGCCCTCCAGTCCGGCGAAACGGTGTTCATCCCCGACGCCTCCGCCGACCCCAATCTCAAGCACATCAAGGGGACGCTGATCAACCGGCGGGTGCAGAGCATCACGGTGGTGCCGATCTCGTGGCGGGGCGTGGCGATCGGCGCCATCTTCCTGCGTTCCTACCGGGACGGGCCGTCGTTTTCGGAGGGCGACATCAAGTTCACGCAGGTGATCGGCAGCCTCACGGCCAAGGCGCTCCGCAATGCCTACCGATACGAACGACTCGCCTCGCGCCGAACCCACGGCACCGAGGATCAGGCGCGCGCGGATCGCGAGCGCGTGGCGCTGGTGGGGTTCCTCAAGCGGCTGCTCGACTCCTACGCGCGGCGCGACCCGGCCACCGGCGACGGGGAGCAGGTGGCGCAGTCTTCCGCCGAAGAGCTGGATCGTCTGGTGGAGATCGCCATGACGGTGATCGCCGAGGAGGGCAAGGGCCGCTGAGCGCCAAGAGCGGCCGGGCGGGGGGGCCGGCGGTCCGTGCCGACGAGCTCCGGCGGACGTTGAACCGCGCCTCCTACGCGTACTACGTACTCGACGCACCCGAGATGTCCGACGCCGAGTACGACCGGCTGTTCCGCGAGCTGCAGCAGCTGGAATCCGCCCATCCCGAACTGAAGACGCCCGACTCCCCCACCCATCGGGTCGGGGCGGAGCCGGCCCAGCAGTTCCGCAAGCACCGTCACGCCGTCCCCATGCTGTCCCTCGCCAACGCGTTTTCCGACCAGGACCTGGCCGACTGGGAGGAGCGCAACGCGCGCATCGTGCCGGAGGTCGCCGCTCTGGGCTACGCGCTCGAGATCAAGATTGACGGCGCCGCCGTGAGCCTGACCTATCGCGACGGCGTGCTCGCCGTGGGCGCCACCCGCGGCAACGGCATCGAAGGCGAGGACGTCACGCCCAATCTCCGAACCGTGCTGGACCTGCCGTTACGGCTCCAGGGAACGCGCTGGCCCTCGCTCATGGAGGTGCGGGGCGAGGTGTACCTGCCCAGGTCGCGGTTCGAACGGTTGAACCGCGAGCGCGAGGCGCGCGGCGAGCCTCCGTTTGCCAATCCGCGCAACGCGGCGGCCGGCTCGCTCAGACAGCTGGACTCTCGGGTGACCCGGGACCGCGGCCTCAGGATCTTCTGCTTCCACGTCGAACCGATCGAGGGCACGCTGGCCTTCCCCACGCAGCACGAGGTGCTCGAGGGGCTACGGACCTGGGGCTTCCCGGTGGAGCCGCATCACCGGGTGGCCGCAGACCTGTCGCAGGCCATGCGCCACATAACCGAGCTGGAGCAGGTGCTCGATGGGCTGGACTACGAGGCCGACGGCGTGGTGGTGAAGGTGAACCGGCTCGCCCTCCACCCGGAACTCGGCACCGTCGGCGACCGGGAACCCCGCTGGGCCATCGCGCGCAAGTTCGCGCCCGACGTGGCCGTGACGCGGCTGCTGGACATCCGCGTCAACGTGGGCCGCACCGGGGCGCTCAATCCGTACGCGGTCCTGGAACCGGTCGAGCTCGCCGGGGTGACCATCTCCAACGCCACCCTCCACAACTTCGATCTGATCGCCGCCAAGGACATTCGGGTGGGAGATTGGGTGGAGGTCACCCGAGCCGGCGAAGTGATTCCCCAGATCCTCGGCCCGGTGCGAGAGCGGCCGCGCGGCAAGCGAACCTTCCAGCGTCCCACCCGGTGTCCGGCCTGCCATTCGAGGGTGGAGCAGCCGGCGGACGAAGTCATGATCTACTGTCCCAACGTATCCTGTCCCGGTCGCGTGCTCGAGGGGATCGTCCACTTCGCCTCCCGCGGGGCGATGGACATTCGCGGCCTGGGGTACGAGCGGGTTCGCGCGCTGCTGGATGCCGGCCTGATCAGGGACGTGGCGGACCTGTACGACCGCCAGCAACTCAACCAGATGAAGCTGCTCACGCTGGAGGGCTTCGCCGAGAAATCGGCCGCCCAGCTCATCGCGGCCATTGACGCATCGAAGAATCGGCCGCTCTCCACCGTGCTCTTCGCCCTCGGCATTCGACACGTCGGCGCGCAGGTGGCCCGTCTGCTCGCCCGGCACTTCGGCACCATGGCGAGGATCGCGGCCGCCACGCCGGAGGCCATCGCCACCGTGCACGGCGTCGGCCCCGCCATCGCCGAGGCGGTGACGCACTTCTTCGCCGAGGGCGCGAATCGGCGGCTGATCGCGCGTCTGGAACAGCTGGGCGTGAACCTGACGGAGCCGGTCACCGCTGAAGGCCGGCCGCTCGCGGGGCAGACCTACGTGATCACCGGCACGCTGCCTTCGCTGTCGCGGACCCAGGCGACGGTCCTGATCGAAGAAGCCGGCGGCCATGTCGCATCGTCGGTCTCGAAGCACACCACCGCGGTGATCGCGGGCGCCGATCCCGGCAGCAAGCTCGATCGCGCGCGGGCGCTCGGTGTGCCCGTGATTGACGAGGCGGAACTCTTGCGCCGCGCGACGCGAAAACCCTAACTTCGCTCACCCCTGCCCGCCCGGCGATTCCATGCCCATCGAACTCGACGGCGATACCATCGTGATCGGCCGCCGCGCGCTCAGCACGCTGCGGCAGACCTTGACGCAGGACCTCGGTGAACAGGCCGCCGTCCGGCTCCAGGAAGCGGGGCACGCGAGCGGCGGGGAGGTCTTCGACTGCTTTGTCCGCTGGCTCGACGCGACGGCCGGCGTGCGCGATCCCGGCGCGCTGGACTCGGCGTCATTGGGCGCGGTGTTGTCGGACTTCTTCGGTGCCGCCGGGTGGGGCTCGCTGGCCGTGGAGCGCGTGGGCAAGAGCGGCCTCGCCCTCGACGCCGCGAACTGGGCCGAGGCCGATCCCGCGGCCGGAGCCGCGTTCCCCTCCTGCCACTTTTCCGCCGGGTTGCTCGGGGAATTCGTGGGACGGCTTGCCAACTGCACCATTGCCGTCATGGAAGTCGAGTGCCGCAGCGCCAACCACCAGCGCTGTCGGTTCCTCCTCGGCGCGCCGGAGATGCTCGAAACGGTGTATCAGGCGATCAGCGAGGGGCGGGACTACGCGTCGGCGTTGAACCCTTGAGCCGCGGCGGCGTGGCCGGGGCGGATTCCGACAGCCACGCCACGTATTCCGGACGCATCACGAATTCACCGCGGACCAACACCTCCCGATCCCACGGGAGAATAATCTTGTTCCCGGTCTCCAGCGCGTAAAAATCGGGGGCGTACGGTCCGGTCTTGAACGAGACCGCCGTGCGCACCTCCGCCGGCCCGACGCGGCGGACGGCCGACAGCGCGAGCTTGAGCGTGTCCCCCGTGTCGCAGGTCTCGTCCACGATCAACACTCGCCGGCCTTGCACGCTCGGGGGCGGGGCGGTGACGAGTGTGGGTCGCACACCGGCGGTGGGCCGGGTCACGCCCATGGAGGCGAAGTCGCGCTGGAGGATGCTCGCCACGACCGCGCCCGGAATCACGCCGGCCTTGGCGATGCCCAGCACCAGTTCCGGATCGAAGGCGCCCGCGATGCGATACGCCAGCGCGCGACACAATTCGCCGAAGAACGCCCAGTCAATCTCGAGGACGTCGCGACCCGAAGGCACCGCAGCGCGAGGAGGCAGCATCGAACCTCATGATACCGCTCCACACCACCAGGGACAACCGCGTGCGTTGCCTGCGGTACCGCCCATCGGTATTTTGAGCGCCAATATGGGCTTCTGGAGTCGCCTGTTCGGCCGAAGCGCGCGCCCCGAGCTGCGGCCTCAGCGACTCGATTACCTCAACGAGGCGCTGGCGCTCGAGCGCCAGGGCGATTACGAGGCGGCGCTGACGTCGTACCGACTCGCCCTGCGGGACCACCCCAACGACCCGCGCGTGCTTCAGAACATGGCCATCGCGTTCACCAAAACGAACCGGCCGGACGAGGCCATTCGGTACTATCGCCGCGCGCTGGAGTTGGACCACACGCTCGCGGGCGCGCACTATGGGCTGGCCTTCCTGCTGCTCCATCGCGGAGATACCGACCAGGCCGCGGGCCACCTGCGGGCCTTTCTGGCCCGCCCCCCACGGGGACCGGACGCCGCCAAATGGATCGAACACGCCCGCACCTCTCTCGCCTCGCTCGGCGTCTCCGAGGAATCCTGACCGTCTCGGCCGGAGCGGCCCTCGCGCCGGCCTGTGACACGCTCCTCGGCGATCCCGACCGCGTGATCGCACTCGAGCTCGTCGGAGGTACGAATCGGACCATGACCGTGGGCGATACGCTGCAACTCATCGTTCGCGCGATCCGCGCCTCCGGGGACTCGGTGCCTGGCGCCGGGATCCTCTGGAGCGTGCTCGACACGGGGGTCGTCGGGTTCCGTCTGGAATCCATGACGGGCCGCGTCATCGGCGAAGCCCCGGACACGGGGCGGGTGCAGGCGGCGTACCAGGACCTGCGCAGCGATCCCGTCCGGGTCATCGTGGTGCAACCGTGAGCGCGCCCGCGACGCTCAATCATCTCTTTTTCGACGCCGTCGAGCGGTACAGCACGAAACGCGCGGCGTTGCGCTACAAGGCAGGCGGTGCCTGGCACGATATCACCCACCAGGAGCTGGCGCGACGCGTGCATCACGCCGCCGTCGGGTTACGCGAGCTGGGCATCGTCCCGGGCGATCGCGTAGCCATCCTGTCGGGGAACCGTCCCGAGTGGGCCATCGCCGACTACGCCTGTCTCACGGCCCGGTACGTGGACGTGGCGGTCCACGCCACGCTGCCGCCCAAACAGATCGCCTACATCCTGAACGACTCCGGCGCCCGGGCGGTCTTCGTGGAAGACCGGGAACAATACGAGAAGCTCGCCGCGATCCGCGGCGAGCTGCCCACGCTCCAGCACGTGATCGCGTTTGGCGAGCTGGACGAGAACGCCGACGCGGAGTCGTTTCGACACGTCATGCAGCGCGGCGCCGCGGCCGAGGCGCGCTACCCCGCCTACCGCCGGGAGGCGCTGGCCGCTCGGCCGGAGGAGCTCGCGACGCTGATCTACACCTCGGGCACCACCGGCGAGCCCAAAGGCGTGATGCTGACGCACGGCAACTTCACCTCCAACGTCGTCGCGGCCCTCGCGGTGTTGCGGCTCACGCCCGAGGACTCCTGCCTCTCGTTCCTGCCGCTGTCGCACAGCCTGGAACGCATGGGCGGCCACTACACCATGTTCCACGCGGGGGCCACCATCTGCTACGCGGAGAGCGCTGACACCATCGCCTCGAACCTGCTCGAGGTCCGACCCACGGTGGTGATCGGCGTCCCGCGGGTGTTCGAGAAGATCTACGGCCGCGTGGTGGAGACGGCCATGAGCGGCGGCGCGGTGAAACGCCGCATCTTCTTTTGGACCCAACGCGTCGGACGGCAATGGGTGGACGGTGTCCTCGAGCGGAAGCCCGTGCCCCGCATGCTGGAGGTCAAGCGGCGACTCGCGGATCGCCTGGTGTATGCCAAGCTCCGCGCGCGGACCGGCGGCCGGATCCGCTACTTCGTCTCGGGAGGCGCCCCCCTATCAGTGGACGTGGCCACGTTCTTTTTCGCGGCTCGGCTGCCCGTGCTCGAAGGCTATGGTCTCTCGGAGACCTCACCCGTCGTCACGCTCAATTCGCTGGAGGCTCCCCGGTTAGGCTCGGTGGGGAAACCGATTTCGGGCGTGGAGGTCCGCATCGCGCCGGACGGCGAAATCCTGGTGCGCGGGCCGAACGTGATGGCGGGCTATTACAACCAGCCGCAGGCGACGAGCGAAGTCCTCGATGCCGACGGCTGGTTCCGTACCGGCGATATCGGCGAGCTGGACCGGGACGGCTACCTCCGCATCACGGACCGGAAGAAGGACCTCATCAAGACGGCGGGCGGCAAGTACATTGCGCCGCAGCTGGTGGAGAATCTGGCCCGAACCAGTCCCTTCGTGCAGAACGCCCTCCTGCTCGGCGACCGGCGCCCCTATCCCGTTCTCCTGGTGGTACCCAATCCCGACGCGGTCGGGAGATTCGCCCGGGAGCGCGGGCTGCAACTCGACTCGATCGAGACCCTGCTGTCGCAGCCGGACGTGGTCGCGAAGGTGGAGCGAGAAGTGATGCTCACGATGCGGGATCTCGCCAGGCACGAGATGCCGAAGAAGGTCGTGCTGATTCCCCAGGATTTCACCATCGAGAACGGCCTCCTGACCCCGAGCATGAAAGTCAAGCGCAAGGCGGTGGAGCAGCGGTTTCAGGAGATCATCGAGGCGGCCTACCCGGGCTGAGTCAGCGCCGGCGTTTCTCTCCCACCCAGAGTCCCTTCCCGGCCGCGAGCGGCGTCACCCCCGCCGGCGGAACGATCTCCGATCGCAGCACGACCAGCCGGAGGCCGCCGAGCAACACGCGAGCCGCCTCAGCCGGCCAGGGACTGCCACCGTACTCACTGCCCAGCACGACCCCGCGCGCCATCGCGCTCCGCAGTGGCAGCGACGTGCCATGCGCCAGCGGACTGAGCCAGGGGCTCGCTTCGATCTGACCCGGCGGGTTGATACCGACGAAGTGCACGCCGCCCATGAGACGGCCGAGGGGCGCCGCGAGGCCGCAGGCCGACCCCACCAGGGCCACGAAGCCTCCCGGATTGGACAGGCCGAGGAGCGCGTGCACGGCGTCCGCCAGGCCCGCCTCGAGCGGCGCGGCCACCTGCGCCGGAGGCGCCGGGCCGAAGCGGACCATGCCGTTCTCCACCGGGTAATCCGCGCGACACACGGGACAGCCCACCGTGCCGCGCACCACCATCCGGCCAACCATCTGGTCCGGCAGGAGAACGAGATGCGTCTCGTCGTGCGACGCAGGGCACTTGAGGTGCTCGGTCAATTCGATGAACACGCTGCTCGACCAGCCGCGCGCGGTGGCCGCCGTCCGGGGATTCGTACCGTCAGTCGGCCGTCCGCGCCCCGTGCACGAGGCGAAGGAACTCGTTGCGAGTACGCGCATCGGATCGAAAACGCCCGCGGACGGCACTGGTGACGGCCGTGGAGTGCTGCTTCTCGACGCCGCGCATCATCATGCAGAGGTGACTCGCCTCGATCACCACCCCCACGCCGTCCGGGGTCAGTACCTCCATCAACGCGTCGGCGATCTGGTCCGTCAGGCGCTCCTGTACCTGCAATCGCCGGGCGTACATATCCACGATACGGGGGATCTTGGAGAGACCGATCAGCCGTCCCTTGGGGAGATACGCCACGTGGGCCTTGCCGAAGAAGGGCAGCAGGTGATGCTCGCACAGCGAATACAGCTCGATGTCGCGAACCATGACCATGCCGTCATGTTCGCCCGAGAACACCGCCTGCCCCACGACCTCGCCCAGCGACTGCCCGTATCCCCGCGTCAGCCAGCGCCAGGCGTTGCCGACGCGCTCCGGCGTGGCTCGCAACTCGGCGCGCCCGGGATCCTCGCCCAGCAGCTCGAGCAGGGTCCGAACCAGCGGCGCCAGCAGATCAGGGGACGAAGACGATGAGGCCGAGGCGGCGACGTCTCGACCTCGTCGGCGTGCGGGACGCGGGCTCACGTGGAATCTCTGGCGTGAAGGTGGTGGGAGCGTATTTTCGTAGCGCGCCGGCGTCAAGCAAACGGCCGCCGGGCAACGCGCGCTCCGGCGGCCGAAGGGTTGCGAACGAAGAGGATTATTGAAGCCCGATCATGAACGGACCGCACCCCCACCGTAACATTTGCCTTCCCGCCATCGGGCGTGACATTTGCCACCGTAACCGGGTGCGCTATCGAGCTTGTTGGCTCAATAACGTGAGTTCTTCGCCCGCAGCCCGCGCTAATAATAGGGCGGGCCCGAAACACCGTCAAGCAAACGCGCACCGGGCCCCGCGATGCACGGCGCGCTGATCGGCGCGGCGGCGTCGCTCGTCGCCTGGATCGTCCTCGCCTTCGTCATCGCGTGGCCCAGCGGCTGGGCACATGTCCCCCTCGCGGTGGGCGTCGTCCTGCTGGTGAAGGCCATCGTCGGCCCCGATCAACCGCGCCAGAGCGGCTAACGGGGGCGTTCGCCGGTCTCGCCCTTCGGGCCGGCTCAAATCTCCCAATTGCTGAACAGCACCGCGGCATCCAGGGGCACCCGCTCCGGGTGTCCCTGGAGATACATCCGGAGATCGGTCCAGCGCACGCGGTAGCCGCGGCGGATCAGGGCCTGGTACGCCCCGGGATACGAAGTCTGGCACCGGATCGTCACGCGTGGCACGCGAAGCCGGCGGGCCCAGGCTTCGAGCGCGGAGACCAGGCGCTCGAACTCCTGAGGCCCCCGGGCGAACAGCTTCAGCACGCGCAACTCGTCTCCGG
>CAZVKD010000062.1:0-12441 GCA_964627675.1 uncultured Gemmatimonadaceae bacterium | reverse complement strand
TCTGCGAGTTGGCCGCGCTGGTGGGCGCCGACGTGTCCACCGTCTCCAGGCACCTCTCGGTCCTCAAGCACGCGGGCATCGTGGCTGACGAGAAACGGGCGAATCAGGTCTTTTACTCGCTCCGCGTCCGCCGTGTGCTCGACTGGTCCACCTGGATGGAGGGGGTCCTCGAGGCGGCGGCACAAGAGCGACGCCGAGCCGTCCGATGAGGAGCGCGACGGCTCGCGCGTGGAGCATAGGACATGTTCTGGCAACGTGAATGGAAAGCGCTGGCGCTGATCACGGGAGGATTCCTCGTGAGCTTCTATCTCCCGGTCGAGCGCCTCGCCGCGGAGTTCGCGCCGCCCGGCCCGGTGGTCGAGGCGCTGGCCCTGACACGCTGGTATGCCCGCGAGCACGTCCTGCTCTGTCTGGTGCCCGCCTTCTTCATCGCCGGCGCGATCGGCGTCTTCGTGAGCCAAGCCGCCGTGATGAAGTACCTCGGCGCCCGCGCCAAGAAGGTCCTGGCCTACGCAGTGGCCTCGGTCTCCGGGACCGTTCTGGCCGTCTGTTCCTGCACCGTGCTTCCGTTGTTTGCCGGCATCTACCAGCGGGGAGCGGGGCTGGGGCCGGCCACGGCGTTCCTGTACTCGGGCCCCGCCATCAACGTGCTCGCGATCATCCTTACGGCCCGGGTCCTGGGCTTGGAGTTGGGCGTCGCGCGAGCGGTCGGCGCCATTGGGTTCAGCGTGGTGATCGGCCTGCTGATGCACCTGCTCTTCCGGCGGGAGGAGAAGGCCAAGGCCGAGGCCCAGGCGAACCTGCCCGGACCGGAGGTACGCCGGCCGCTGTGGCAGAACGCGGTGTTCTTCGCCGCCATGGTCGCGATTCTGGTGTTCGCCAACTGGGGCGCGCCGGCTGCTCCCGCGGGAACCTGGTACGCGATCTACTCGGTCAAGTGGTACCTGACCCTGCTCGCCGCGTTCCTGCTCGGCGGCGTGCTGCTCGCCTGGTTCCAGGCCGGCTGGCGGCGGGTGCTGATCCCCGGCGTGGCGGTCGCGGTTGCCGGCCTGGGATTCCCCGCCGCGCCGCTGGTGCCGTTCACGGCGGGCGTCGTCGGTCTGTCGGTGGCGACCGCTACGGACGACGGCGAGCTGCACGAATGGTTCGAGGCTGCCTGGGGATTCGCCAAGCAGATCCTGCCCTTGCTGCTTGTCGGCGTGCTCGCGGCGGGCCTGCTGCTGGGGCGGCCGGGGCATGAAGGGATCATTCCCTCCAGCTGGATCGCCGCTTCCGTGGGAGGAAACTCGCTGTCCGCCAATCTGTTCGCGTCGGTGGCGGGCGCGCTGATGTACTTCGCGACGCTGACCGAAGTGCCCATCGTGCAGGGACTGCTGGGGAGCGGGATGGGGAAAGGGCCTGCGCTGGCCCTGCTGCTCGCGGGGCCGGCGGTGTCCCTGCCGAACATCCTGGTGATCCGGAGCATCATGGGGACGAAGAAGACCGCCGCGTTCGTCTCGCTCACGGTGGTGCTGGCGACGATGACGGGCATGGTCTTCGGAGCCCTGACTTGAAGCGTGATGGGCGTGGACCTGACGGGCGCGGTGGAGGCCGCCGCGGGCTCGACGGCCGCGGCACCCGGAGGCACCCCCGGATCCTTCGCGTCAACACGTGGGAGGCATGATGGAGATTCGGATCTTTGGGCCGGGCTGCGCGCGCTGCCACTTGCTCGAGGAGCGCACGCGCGAAGCGCTGGCCGAACTGGGCCGCGAGGCCACGATCGTCAAGGTCGAGGACGTTTTCGAGATGGCGGCCGCCGGGGTGCTGCGAACCCCAGCGATGCAGGTTGACGGGCGCTTCGTGTTGCAGGGCCGCCTGCCGGGCGTACGCGAACTCAGCACGATTCTCGCGAAAGCATTCGCCGGACCCGCGGTCGCTGGCTGAATGGCCGCGGTGAACGTCGAGCCGGGGGTTCGGGGCCCTACGGCGCGGCGTTGATCGCTGGCACGCACAGCACCAGCACGTTGAAGCGCTGTTCGCCCGGTCGCGGCGCCAGCGCGTTGCTCACCTCGATCTCCGCTTGCGTCCCCAACATGGTCCCGGCGTAGAAGTTGAAGAGACAATCATTGCGGCCCAGCCGAAACCGCAACGAGGCCTCGTTGGGCGCGTCTCGCGGGTCGGGAGTCCGCGTCCACCCCGCCGCCCTCAACCGCTCGTACAGCGACGCGGCCTCGTCCGCCAGGGCTCGCGTCGTGAGGCCGGCGGCTGTGACGCGACAGCCCGGGATGGTCCGTCTCGTTCGCCAATCCGCGATCGTGTCGGCCTGCACGATGGCCGTCATCCCCACGCGCTCGACCAGGAACCGCTCGGCCGCCCGGCAGCGTGTCTCCTCCTGGGCCTCGACGCCACGCGCGCCGAAGACGACCGCAGTCGTCGCTATGGCCGGAAAGAGGCGCGTCGTGCCATGCGCGGTCATGGTCATCCGTGCTTCAGGCCCGTAAGTTGATCGTTTCAAGTGTCGCCCTCGCTCGCACCAGTGTCCAGATGAAACCCGTCGCGCCAGCGGTCGTTTTCGCCCTGGGGCTCGGCCTGGGTACGGCCCGCGCGCAACTGCCGGAGCGCCTGGCGCCCGCGGAGTTCGCGGCCCTGATCGAACAGCTGTCGGAGCCGGGTGGCTACTTCGACACGGACAACCTCGTCTCGAACGAGGATTCGTACCTCCACGCGATCACCGGGCTCAACCGCCACGGCGTACGCGGCGGCGTGTACCTCGGCGTGGGACCGGACCAGAACTTCTCCTACATCGCCGCCATCCGCCCGGCCATGGCGTTCATCGTGGACATTCGCCGGGACAATTTGCTGGAGCACTTGCTGTTCAAGGCCGGGTTCGCGGCAGCGCGCAATCGCGTGGAGTATCTCTGTCTCCTGTTGGGCCGGCGCGCGCCGGCGGACACGGCCGGTTGGGGAGCGCGGGATCCGGAGGCGATCCTGGACCTGGTGGCGCGTGCCCCGCCCGATTCCGCCGGCGCGGCCGCGGCGTGGCGGGTGCTGCGCGCCCGCCTTCTGACCTCCGGTGTCGCGCTGTCGGCCGAGGACCTCCGCACCATCGCGCGATTCCATGACCGGTTCGTCACCGAGGGACTGGGGCTTCGCCTCACGACGTTCGGGCGGCCGGAGCGACGGGACTATCCGAACTATCGCCGCCTCTTGCTGGAGACCGATCTGGACGGCCGGCGCGCGAGCTTCCTGGCCGGCCTCAGGAAGGGCGCCCTGGTCCGGCTTCCTGGCGCAGGAGAGCGCGTTTCGCCTGGTGAAGGACCTGGAAGAACGGAACCTGATCGTGCCGGTGGTGGGAGATTTCGCCGGCGCCACGGCGCTGGCGGCGATCGGAGAGTACCTCAGGGCGCGCGGCGCGCGGGTCAGCGCGTTCTACACCTCCAACGTCGAGCAGTACCTGTTCGGGGAGGGAACGTTCGACCGCTTCGCCCTGAACGTCGCGAAGTTGCCGCACGATGAGCGGAGCGTGATCATCCGAAGCTACTTCCCCTACGGGCGGCCGCACCCGCAGGCGAGGGACGGGTACCTCTCAGTGCAGCTGCTTCAGCGGTTCAGCGATTTCTTGGCGGCCCAGCGCGCCGGCGGGTACCGCGGGTATTCCGACCTGGTCAGGGGCGATGCGCTGAGGCCGCGCTAGCTACGCGGAGGCGCTTCCTTTGGGACGCGGCGTCGCCCGGCCATCCACGATCCGCCGGCCAAGCTCGAGGCAACCGGCAACGGCTTCCTCGTGGCTGTCATACATGTTGCTCGTGCGGCACCGTCGCATGCCCAGCTTGCGGCCAACCGGCGAAATGTGCACCTCGAGCGACCATCCTGGCGGCTCCGCGCGCCGGCGCGGGGCTGGCGTGATCACGTAGCCGTTATACTCGATGCTGGTTGCCATGGCGTCCCTCCTGTTGGTGTGACCAGGGCCAAGAAAAAAGGACCCAGGGCGGTGCCCCAGGTCCCCCGACCGCTTGTCACTGGTTGGCGCTCCGATCAAATATCGCTGGTCGAGACCAGAAGCGGAAGGCACGCGCTCGGTCGCGACGCCCGGCGCTGCCCGGGGAGGTCGCGCGGTTGCGCCAGGCGGGATAACGTTGTTCCACAACTCTTCTGACCGCGAGGTCCCTCAATGCACAACGTTCATCGCTTCGCTGTCGCTCTCGCCGCCCTGCTTTCCGCGCCCCGCGGCGGCATGGCCCAGGGAGACCCGGTCCGCACCGTCGCGGGCGGCGGTATCATGATCCCGGGCTGGAAGGGCGTGGTGGACGCCTCAGCCGCGGGCCAGACGGTCAACGATGCCAGGCTCGCCAAAGAGGGCGACGCCATTCACGTCATGACCGGCCCGCCCGTGACCTACTGGAATCCGGCCAACGTCGCGAGTGGCGAGTACACGGTGAAGGCGACCTTCACCGAGGCCAAGTACATGAACCTGAACAACCATCCCCATCCGTACGGCATCGTGATCGCCGGCAACGACCTGGGCACACCGACGCAGAGCTATCTCTATTGCGCGGCCTACGGGAACGGCACGTTCATCGTGCGCGGCTTCGGGCCGGAGCCGTTCCAACTCGGCGGGCGCCGTCCCACGGCCCACGAGGCCGTGCACAAGGCGGCGGGCCCCGGGCAGCCGGTCACCCAGGAAATCGCGCTGTCGGTCAAGAGCGATCGCGTGGAGTGTGCCATCAACGGCACGGTGGTGGCGAGCTATCCCAAGTCGGAAGTCGTGGGCCCGGGCAAACTCAAGTCCACGGATGGCATGTGGGGTATTCGGTTCGCGCATAACACGGAGGGGACGGTCACCGGACTCGGGGTGACGAAGCCCTGAGGAAGGTGGTGAAGGTGGTGAAGGTGGTGAAGGTGATGAAGGTGATGAAGGTGATGAAGGTGATGAAGGTGGTGAAGGTTGGGAAGGTGGTAAAGGTGGGGAAGGTGATCACGACGCGGAGGCAACATCCACCACCTCCTCAACCTTCCCAACCTCCTCAACCTTCCCAACCTTCTCAACCTTCTCAACCTTCTCAACCTTCCCAACCTTCCCAACCCTCTCAACCTTCCCAACCTTCCCCATCCTTCCCTCCGGCTGCTGCTGCGTGAGGCAGTGCAGGGTGCCGAGTCCCCACACCAGGTCCACCGCATGGATGCCGACTACGGGCCGGGTGGTGAACAGCTCCGCGAGGACGCCGAGCGCCACGCGATCGGCGGGATCATTGAACGTGGGGACGAGCACCGCCGCGTTGGCGATATAGAAGTTGGCATAGCTCGCGGGCAGTCGCCGCCCGTTGAAACTGAGTGGCGCGGGCATGGGAAGATCCACCACGTCCGGTCGGGAGCCGTCTTCCAGCTTCAAGCCCAGCAGGCGCTCGCGGTTCTCCGCCAGCGCCCGGTAATTGGCGTCCGCGCGGTTGGTCTCCCGGCACAGCGCCACGGTGTGGCGGTTCACGAAGCGGCACAGGTCGTCCACGTGCCCGTGCGTGTCGTCCCCCACGATACCCTTGCCCAACCAGAGCACGTTCCTCGCCCCCAGGTAATCGCCCAACACCGCTTCCAGCTCGCCGCGTGAGGCGCCGGGGTTCCGCACCTGCGTGTCGGCGTCCAGCAGGCATTCCTCCGTGGTGATTACCGATCCGCGGCCGTTGACCTCGACGCTTCCGCCCTCGAGCACGATGCGGCGGCCGCGCAGCCGCGGCTCGAAGGCGTGCAGCCGGAGGCGCCGGGCCACGCGCTCGGCGATGCGGTCGTCCTTTTGCCAATCGTGGTACTTGGCCCACGCGTTGAACCGGAACCGCGCGATGGCGATCTCCGGCTTGGGTCCGGCTCGCTTAATGTAGATCGGTCCGAAATCCCGGGTCCAGCCGCGGTTGGTGGGGAATGGGAAGAACTCGACACGGCGCTGGTCCACGCCCACTTTGGAGAGCACGCGGCGCGCCGCGGTCTCGTGCGCCGGCGAATTCACCAGGATGCGAACGATCTCGCCCGGCGCGATGTGACGGACGATCTCGCCGTACACCCAGGGGATGGGCGCGAACTTCCCGGGCCAGTCGCTCCGGTTGTGCGGCCAGGCGATCCAGGTGGCCTCGTGCGGCTCCCACTCGGCCGGCATGCGGAAGCCCTGATCGGCGGGCGCGGGCATCTGCGCTAGGCGCGCGTGACGGCCGATCGGCGCGGGCTCGGAGGACGCGGAGGTAGCGTCCAGATCGGCAGGCCCGCTCCGGGGGCGTACTCGACCGCGGCCGGGCGCTCAGCCACCGAGGAACCGCTGCTCGATCCCGCCGTAGGCGTCCGTCCGCCGGTCGCGCAGGAACGGCCAGTGGCGCCGCACCTCCTCCACCCGCGCCAGGTCAATATCCGCCAGGAGAACGGTCTCCGCATCCGCAGGCGCTTCCGCCACGACGACCCCGAACGGATCGGCCACGAATGAATGACCCCAGAACTCGAGTCCCGCGCCCCCGCCATCCAGTCGCTCGAAGCCCACGCGATTCACTGCCGCCACCCAGCATCCGTTGGCGATCGCGTGCGAGCGCTGGATGGTGCGCCAGGCGTCGAGCTGATCCACGCCGTGCGTCTCTTTCTCCGCCGGGTGCCACCCGATGGCCGTGGGGTAGAAGATGATATTGGCGCCCTGCAAGGCGGTGAGACGCGCCCCTTCGGGATACCACTGGTCCCAGCACACCAGCGTGCCGATGCGGCCGGCTCGCGTGTCGAAGGCGCGAAACCCGAGGTCGCCGGGCGTGAAATAGAACTTCTCGTAGTACGCCGGGTCATCTGGGATGTGCATCTTGCGATAGATCCCCGCCAGCGTGCCGTCGGCGTCAATGATCGCAGCCGTGTTGTGATACAGTCCGGGCGCGCGCCGCTCGAAGACGGGCGCGATCACCACCGCGCCCACCGCGCGCGCCACGGCGCCCAGGGCCTCGGTGGTGGGGCCGGGCACGGGCTCGGCCAGGTTGAACAGGGCGTGATCCTCGCGCTGGCCGATGTACTGGGTGTGGAACAACTCCGGCAGACACACCACGGCGGCGCCAGCGGCGGCGGCCTCCTTCACGCGGGCGATCGCGTTGGCGAGGTTCGCCGCCGGGTCGGCCACCATGCGCATCTGGACCAACCCGATCTTGAATCGGGAGGAAGGGGCGGGAGACGGCGTCATAGGTGCCGGCAAGAGTAAGCGCTGTTCGCCGGAGTTCAATGGGAGGCGCTCTGGTCCGCGCGCCGGTCGGGCCATAGGTCGAGGCGTTCATCGGGCCTGCGCCATGTCCCCCGTCTCCGGCCCTCCGGGGTGATACCCTTCGACTCCTGAAAGCGTACCTTCCCTGACGCCGGCCGAGGGTGCCGCCGTCGGCAGCCGGCGTTCCTCCATGAAGGCGTTGCGCTCATGCACCGGGCCGATCACGTGATGCTCGCGAGCCTTGGACTCCGCCCCGTCGCCAGCGCGCTTTCAGCGCTGATGGGGATGGCGATGCCCTTGGCCGCCCAATCGGTTCAGTCGCCGTTCCCGCCGGCGGCGCCGCAGGAGGTGGGCGTCTCCGCCTCCAAGCTGGCCGCGACCATGGACAGCATCCGGGCCTGGGTCGCGCGGGATCGCATCGTCGGCGCCGTGGTGCTGGTCATCCGACACGGGAAGCTCGTGTGGCATGACGCCGCCGGCTGGAGCGATCGCGAGCGCGGCGAGCCGATGCGAACGGATCACATCGTGAGCATGCGCTCGATGACCAAGCCGCTCATCGGCACGGCCGTGCTCATGTTGGTCGAGGAAGGGACGCTCGGGCTCGAGGACCGGGTCTCGCGATACCTGCCGTCGTTCGACAATCCGCGCTCCCGAGACATCACGGTCTTCCAGCTGCTGACCCACACGTCCGGGATCACCGGCGAGATCTACAACGATCAGACCACCCCGCCGCGGATTCCCTACGCGTCCCTGCGGGACGCCGTGGATGCCGTCGGCCGCGAGGGGCCGGAGTTCGTTCCCGGGACGCGCTACTCCTACAGCGATCCCGGGACCAGCACGCTGGGCGCGCTGATCGCCGAGGTCAGCGGCATGCCCGCCGAGGCGTTTCTCCAGCGGCGGATCCTCGATCCGCTCGGTATGCGCGATTCCCACTTCAGTCTGCCGCTGGACCACCCCGCGCGGCCCCGGTTCGCCTCCACCTACCGGCGGCAGGAGGGCGGGTGGGCGCGATACTGGGACAACTCCCGTCCCCTGATTGTGCCGTTCTTTCGAGCGTCCGGCGGCCTGTGGTCCACCTCGCTCGACTACGCGCGGTTCATGAGCCTGTGGCTGGGGAAGGGTACGTTCGCCGGCCGCCGGCTCCTCGCGCCGGAATCCGTCGCGCTCGCGCTGGAACCACACTCGGCCTACGTCTATCCCCCCGATTCGCTGGCGCGCCGCGACCGGTTCTACGGGCTGCACTGGTCCGTGATCAGCGATCGTTACCGCGCGGTGGCCGCACCGTTCTCGGCCGGGACGTTCGAGCACGGCGGCTCGGACGGCACGCTGGCCTGGGCAGACCCCGCGCGCGACCTGATCCTGATCTACCTCACGCAGTCGCGGGGACAGGATACCCGAGGCGATTTTCTCAGGCTGATCTATGCGGCGATCGAGCCGGGAACATGACCGACGCGCTCGGCATCGTCGTGCTCGCGCTCTGCGGCGTCGCCGGCCTGCTCATGGTGCCGCTGGGCCTGCCGGGCCTGTGGGTCATGGTGCTGGGCGTTCTGGCGTACGGTTGGCTCACCGCGTTCCAATCGGTGGGCGTGTGGACCATTGCGGTCGTGCTGGGGCTCGCGTTCCTGGGCGAGATCATCGAGACCTGGGCGGGCTTCAAGTTGGCGCAACGTTACGGGGGCTCGCGGCGGGCGGCCTGGGGCGCCTTCCTCGGCGGGCTCGCCGGCGCCGTGATGGGTGTACCGGTTCCCCTGGTGGGCAGTGTGCTCGGGGCCTTTGTAGGGTCCTTAGTGGGCGCCGTGTTGTTCGAATTCCTCGCGTCGCGGCGGGCGGACGTGGCTCTGAAGGCCGGCAAGGGCGCCGTGCTGGGGCGAGCCGTGGCCGCGGCGGCGAAGACGGGAATCGGCGTGGTGATCGCGGTGGTGAGCGTGGCCGCGGTGCTGGGCGGCTGAACGGTGTCCGGCGTCACTTCCGTGCCCGCCGCCAGGAATAAATATTACGCCGTGCCGTTCAATCAGCGCCGGCGCGTTTCCCTCTCTCCATGGCTACGGGCGACCACGTGACCAACGCCACCGGACGGCCGGACGACGGCCAGGCGCTTCTCCGGTTGCAGGCGGCCGTCGAGGCGATGCAGATCGGCGTCACCGTTACCGATACGCAAGGGAAGATCGTGTACGTGAATCCCGCCGACGCGGCGATGCACGGGTACGTGGTGTCGGAGTTGATCGGCCGCAGCGCGAACGTCTTCGCACCGGTGGTTCGCCGCCGCCGGCTTTCGGGAGAGCAGTTGCGCGACTTGGGCCGGTGGGTGCGCGAGAGCGTGAACCTGCGCAAGGACGGGACGACGTTCGCCGTGCGGCTCCTGTCCGACGTGATCCGGGACGGCGACGGCGAGCCGATCGGCATCGTGACGATCTGCGAGGACATCACCGAGCGGCGGGCGCTGGAGGAGCAGCTGCGCCACGCGCAGAAAATGGAGGCGCTGGGTCAGCTCACCGGCGGCATTGCTCACGACTTCAACAATCTGCTCACGGTGGTGTTGACGCACCTGGACCTGTTGCTCGAGGCGGTACCGGCATCGGCGCAGGAGATGCGCAGCGATATCGCCGAGATCCGGCTCGCGGCGCAGCGGGGCTCCGCGCTGGTGCGGAAGTTATTGGCGTTCAGCCGGAAGGAGCGGATCGCGCCGGCGCCCATGGACCTTACGGCGTTCGTGGCGGAGAACCACGAGGTCTTGCGCCGGGTGCTCCCGGAGTCCATCGAGATCCAGGTGGAGGCCGAGGCGGGACTGCCAGCCGCGCGCGCCGACACCAATGCGGTGCACCAGATGCTGTTGAACCTGGTGACGAACGCGCGTGACGCCATGCCGGCGGGCGGGCGGCTGACTATCGAGACGCGTCGCTTCGAGCTCACCGAGCGGTTTCGGGCCGAGCGCGGGTGGGGAACGCCCGGATCGTACGTCGCGCTTGCGGTGAGCGACACCGGCGTCGGGATGAGCGCGGCCACGTTGCAACGATTGTTCGAGCCGTTTTTTACCACCAAGGAGCCGGGGAAGGGCACTGGGCTCGGCATGGCGATGGTGTATGGGCTCATCAAGCAGCATGAGGGCTTCGTAGATGTGACGAGCGCGGAGGGTCGGGGCACCACGGTCCGCTTGCTGTTTCCGCGGGCCGTCGTTTCGCAGGCCGAACCCGGCGCCCCGGAGCCATCTGCCGGTCCGATTCGGAAGGGGCATGAGACCATTCTGGTGGTCGAAGACGAGGCGTCCATCCGCCGGGCGACGCAACGCGTGCTGGAACACCACGGCTATCGCGTGCTGGTGGCGTGCGATGGCGTGGAGGCGCTGGAGGTGTGCCGGACCCGTGGTTCGGAGGTGGGGCTCATTCTTACCGATGTCGTGATGCCCAACATGGGCGGGCGCGAGCTGGTGGCGCGGTTACGCGCGGACGGGGCGAGGGTGCCGATCGTGCTGACCAGCGGGTACACCATGCGCGAGTTCGACCAGGCGCCGCCGGATCCCTCCCTGCCATTCCTCCAGAAGCCCTGGACCGTGGAGGAACTGTTGCTCAAAGTGCGTGAGACGCTGGACCGGCCCGCCGGGAGCCCAGTGGCCGCGAGCTAGGCGCCTTCCCTGTTCCGCAGCTCGAGGCCGGGACCGGCGCCACCCGCGTCGCCCGGCGTGCCGGGCATGCGGCAATACCGATCGTTGCGCGGTGCGCTCGAAGCTCGTATCACCTCCCGGCCGAGAGCAGCGCTCTGATCTCGTCGTCCTGACCGGTCAACTCCCACCTGATGAGCGACACCGGGATCACGCCGGTGGCGTTCAGCTCGTCCATGAATCGCTTGAGCGTGAACTCGTCGCCTAGCTGGCGAGCCCGCTCACCCAGCAGACGCTCGATCTGGATCTTGCCGCTGACGTAGCTGGTGCCGTAGCCGGGTTGCTGGAGGTAGAGGTGCTGCTCGCCCCACACGGTGTTGCCGTCCTCGCGCAGCCACCCGCGAGGCGTCCACTCCACGGCGAACCGGACCGCCTGCTCCATGGTGAACCGGTTGGCGTGCATATAGAGATCGCCCAGCGCGCGGGCGGCGCGCTGCGCCAGGAGCACCCAGATCAACTCGCGGGCCCGCGGGCGGCTATCGAACAATCCCGCGTGCATCATCATCTCTTCCATTCCGGTCGCCAGTCCCTCGGCCCGGGTGTCGAAGATGTTGTAGAGCAGTGGCCCTCGGCGGATGGGGCTCGCATGCGGCTCGCGGGCCAGACGCGCCAGATCGAACCAGTGATACCCGTGGGTTCGCATGATGACGGGGTGACGGTAGTCCACTTCGGAGAAGAATTCGCGCGGCTCCGCGGGGCTGAACCGGCCGATGCGTTCGCGCAGGGCCTGGTCCATGTAGTCGCGAATCGAGACGACCTCGCCTTCCCGGAGAAACGACATGTAGTCGGTCACCGCCTGGTTGAAGCGGCGGGCGTGCTCGGCCGCGCTCGCCACGGGAGCGAGCGGGGGCAGGCGGCGGTTTCGGTGCTCCTCGAGCCGAAGCGACGCGTGCGCGCGCGCCAGCTCGCGCTGCATGATGGTGACCAGGTCGCGCCAGGTGTACGGGACGAGGTGGACGTTGGCCAGGTACCAATCGTAGTTGTCAACGCCGATGCCCGAGCGTCCCGTGCGGGACGGCGCTTCGGCCTCGAGCCAGGCGTGGAAGGACTCGGTCGCCTCGATGGCTCGCTGAACGTCCTGGTCCAGCCCGGCGTCCGTCCCCGCCACGCGCGCGGCCAGCGCGCGCAGATCCGCGACCTGCTCAGCGACGGCCCGGATGCCCGCCAGCCAGAGGTCACGCGGGTCCTCGTCCAAATTGGCGCGCGCCTGCTCGAGGAGCTTGGGGACCGTGGCCAACTCCGCGCGAAGCCGAGTGACGCCCGCGGTGTCAAGAGGGAACTGGTAGGTCCACAGCTCGATGGCGCCGTAGGCGTGCGGGCCTTCATGGGCCGGCGTGTCGCTCTGCGAAGCGAACACCTGGACGTAGAACGCGGGATTCCTCGCCCAGGGTCGCAACACGCGGTGGTCGAACTCCAACCCGTTCATCTCCGCCCGCACCAGGTGGTAGTCCACCTGTTGCGCAATGGGCCACGCCGCCGGATTGATCGCGGCCAGCCGATCCTGGTATCGGCGTAGCTCCCGGTACTGCGTTTCCATCGCGCCCGCCGAGTAGGCCGGGACGCCGTTGACCAGCGGCGGCCGCTGAAACGCTCGCCAGTCGTC
>CAZVKD010000061.1:0-12514 GCA_964627675.1 uncultured Gemmatimonadaceae bacterium | reverse complement strand
CCGGCGAGCGCATGTTCATGGTGTACGGCGGCGAGACCGGCCAGGTGTTCGAGGGGTTGCCGCGCGGGCGGCGGATTCGTCTCGCCGAGGATGACCTGGACCTCATTCGGCGGTCCATTCCCGCGGTTGATATGGCGAGTCCCTCCTACGGCCGGGGAAGCACGAGCCTCCGCGTGGGCGACATCCGCACCAACACGTACATGGAAGGCGTGTACCCGGAGTTCGCAGAGCTTCGCCGCATGTTCCCGGCGGACGGCAGCCGGTTCATCAACCAGCAGGACCTCGACCAGAAACGGCGCGTGCTGTTCCTCGGGAACAAGATTGCCGAGCGCCTGTTCCCTGGCGGCGACCCGGTCGGGAAGACGGTGATGCTCGATGGGCTGCCGTTCATCGTGGTCGGCGTGATGGCCAGGAAGTTCCAGGACTCGAGCAACAATGGCCCGGACGAGGATCGGGCCATCATCCCGGCGTCCACCTTCAAGGCGATCTATGGGCCGCGGTTCGTGAGCCACTTGCTGATCCGCCCGCGGGATCTCCCCGCGGCCGCCTCGGTGAAATCCGACCTGTACCGCGTGCTGGGCCGGCGTTATCGCTTCGATTCCGGCGACGAGCGCGCGCTCGCCATCTGGGACTTCATCGAGAGCGAGACGGAGGTCAAGCAGATCGGCTTGGGTATTCAGATCTTCATGGGCCTGGTTGGCGTCTTCACGCTGTTGGTGGCGGGCGTCGGCGTGGCGAACATCATGTACGTCGTGGTCAAGGAGCGCACCCGCGAGATCGGCATCAAGCTCGCGGTCGGCGCGAAGCGGGGGCACATCGTGAGCCAGTTCGTGTTCGAGGCCATGCTCATCTCGCTGACGGGGGGTCTGGTCGGGCTGGCGTTGGCGACGGCGGTGATCCTGGGCGTGGACGCGATTCCCACCGAGGATAATCCGGCCCTGCAGTACATCGCGAACCCCAAGCTTTCCTGGCCCATCGTGCTGGCGTGCGTGGCAACGTTGATCGGGATCGGACTGGCCGCGGGAATCCTGCCGGCGCGGCGGGCGGCGGCGGTGGATCCGGTGGAGTCGCTGAGGTACGAGTAGCGCTCGCCGGGTCGCGCGCCCGATCACCGCCACCGACGGCTGGCCCCGGAATTGACCCTGGTCATCCGACTGCCCACCTTTCAGCCGCCATGCGACTTCGCCTCGCGCTAGCGGCGCCGTGGATCGCGGCGCCGTTGTTGGCTCAGGCCCCCGTGATCACGCCGGCCGGAGATCCCTCGGTCCGCTCGGACACGATCTACCGCCTCGCCGTAAACCCGAGGGAGTATCCGGACGAGCCGTTCGTCTTCTTGCTGGATGACGGCGTGGTGGTCCACGAGGCCGACGGTCGCGGCCGAAGCACGTATCGCCAGGTGGTGCAGATCCTCACCCGCGAAGCCGCCGAGCACTGGGGAGAGCAAACGTTCTCGTACGTGGACCAGCGCGAGCGACTTACGGTGAACTGGGTGCGCGTGCTCGGCCTCGACGGCCGGGTGATCAGCGATCACCCGGCTCACGAACAAGAGACCTCGGCGCCGGTCCCGATGCAATACCCCGTGTACACCGACACCAAGATCCGCCGCCTGACGCTGGGTGGCGTGGAACCCGGCACCATCGTGGACTTCAGTTACACGACGGAAGTCATCGAGCCCGTGATGCCGGGAAGCTTCACCAACTCGTGGAGCGTCACCACCGGCAGTCCGGTGCGGCGATCCCGGCTCATCGTGGACGTCCCCGCCTCGCTCACGCCGCGCATCCAGGAGTGGAACGTCCGCTTCCCGCGCGAGACGCGCACCGAGCGCGGCCGTCGCGTGTACCTGTGGGCCACCACCGACGTTCCCGCGGGCCAGCCCGAACCGTTCGCGGCCTGGCCCAACGACGTGGACGTGTCAATCACCGTCGGCGCCCCGATCACGTGGGACGATCTGGCGCGCTGGTACTGGAACCTGGCGCGCGATCGCTACGCCCTGACGCCGGACGTGGAGCAGGTGTTCCGGCTCGCGACGGTCGGCGCCGGGACGCGCGCGGACTCGCTGCGGGCCCTGTATCGCTGGGTAGCGCAAGAGATCCGCTACGTTTCCCTGTCGCTCGGACGGGGCGGATATCAGCCGCGGCCCGCCGCTGAAGTGATCCGCACGAAGCTCGGTGACTGCAAGGACAAGGCGACGCTGCTCATCACGCTCGCCGCGCGCATGAACCTGAAGGCCTTCCCGGTGATCGTGAGCCTGAGCGGCCGTCCGGACAGCGCCCTGCCCACGCCCAGCGCGTTCGATCACGTGATCGTGGCCGTGGAAGACGGCGGGAAGCGCGTGTTCGCCGATCCCACAGCGGAGTTGTCGCCGTTGGGCGAGTTGTCCCCGGCGTTGCAGGGCGAGTTCGGGCTGCTGGTACGCCAGGACGGACGCGGAGAGCTGGTCACGCTTCCCGAAACACCGCCCAGCGCGAACGGGACCGTCACGCTGCTGAGCGGCGAACTCAAGCCCGATGGCTCGTTCAGCGGACACTACAGCCAGACCGCCAGCGGCTCCGCGCAGTACCGCTTGCGGGAATCGCTGTCGAGCGCCGCCGGGCTGACGGCGAGTGAACGAGAGCGGATGGCGCGGTCGCTCGCCGGCTCCGTATTCGAGGGCGCAAGCGGCGACAGCCTGACAGTCTTCGACGGCCGTGACCTCGAAGCGCTGCCGCGGATCTCGCTCGCGATCACCGCTCCCCGAGCGGCCGCGCGCTCGGGGCCCGACTACATCTTCAAGCTCCCCGTGCCGAGTTACTCCTTGTCGCACCTCGTGACCGAGCTGGAGGCACGACCCTCGCGCCGTTATCCCATTGACGTCGAGGAACTGTTCGGCCCGACCACGATGGCATGGGTGCTCGAAATCACGCTGCCCGAAGCCTGGCGCCCCAGGCTTCCCCCCAACGTCGAGGCAACGAGCCGGTTCGGATCCTACCGCTCGGCGTACACCCTGGAGGGGCGCACCCTGCGGGTGGAGCGACAGGTGGGCGGCCGGCGGGGCGTCGAGCCGCCGGAAGCCGTCAGCGAGTTGATCGCCTGGCTCAAGGCCATCGCCGACGACGACGTGCCGTACATCGTGTTCGAGACCGCGAGGGACTGACCCGGGCAGACCTTACCAGTACCCCAACACCTTCCACCACGCCACGCCCACGGTCAACCAGATCACCAGGCTCGCCACCGACCCCAGCAGCCCGATGCGCCACCAGGTGGGCTGCGATACGTAGCCGGCGCCGAAGTAGATGGGCCCGGGCGTGGTGCCGTAGTGGGTGAGCCCGGCCATCAGGTTCGAGCAGTAGGCCAGCGCCAGCACCGCGATTCCCGCCGGCGCTCCCGCCGCGAGCATCACGGCCAGGAACGGCGTGTACATGGCCGTCGCGTGCGCCGTAATGCTGGCGAAGCCGTAGTGCGCGTAGAAATAGACCAAGAGCAGGCCGAGCAGGGCGCCCCACCAGGGCCACCCTTGGGTAAACCCGGCCGTGGCCTGCGCAAACCGCTCCGTGATCCCCGTTGCCGCGAGGGCGCCGGCGAGCTGGACCAATCCACCATACCAGATGAACACGTCCCACCCGCCGCGCTCGGACTTCACGTCCTCCCAGTCGAGCACGCCAGAAAGCAGCAACACGCAGATGCCGAGCAACGCGATCGCCGCGTAGTGGATCTTGTGGAGCGCCGTCGTCATCCACAGCACCGCCACGAGACTGAACACCAGCAGCATGAGTCTTTCGGCGCGGGACATCGGCCCCATGCGATTCAGCTCTTCGCGCGCCAGCTCGGCGGCGCGCGGGGTGTGGGTCACCTCCGGCGGTGACAAGCGATAGACGATGAGTCCCGCGACCAACAAGCCGATCAGACCCGGCACGATGGCGCCCAGCAGCCAGCGGCCATAGGTCAGCTCGAACTGCGCGGTCTGCAAGGCGAACGACGCAATGAGGGCATTGGACGCCTGCCCCGTGAGGTACATCGCGCAACTCACTACGCCACACTGATAAATCACGTTCATCAAGAACGTGCCCAGTCGGGGCGCGGAGGGACCGGGTCGCGAGTCGTAGGCCTCGGCCAGGCTCTTGGCGATGGGGAACACGATCCCTCCGGATCGGGCCCCATTCGATGGAATGAAGCTGGCGAGCAAGCAGTCGGTGAAGGCGAGCGCGTAGCCCAATCCCAGCGAGCGTCGGCCGATGGCCCGGATGAAGACGAAGGCGATGCGCCGGCCCAGCCCGGTCTTGATCATGCCTCGCGACATGAAGAACGCCGCGAGCACCAGCCAGACGATGGGATCGCCGTAGCCCGCCAGTGCCTCCGCAACGGGAAGGATCCCCAGCAGGGCGGTGGCGCCGACGCCGAGCAGGACCATGGCCCCGCCCGGCAGCGGCCCTACCGTGAGGCCGAGGACCGTTGCCACGAAGATGCTGAACAGGCGCCACGAGTTTGCGGTGATCCCCGAGGGCCGGGGGGCCAAAGCGATCGCGAAACCCACGCCGAGCACGATCGCCCAGCGCGCAGCTCGGGCACGCCGATCCAACAGCACCGAAGGTTGATGGGATGGGCCGGACCGCTCCGCATCCGGGGTGATGGGGTTCAGACGCAGGCTCCGCGCATGGGGACGAGGCTCACACGTGACGGCCGCCAAGGTACCGCGCGCCCTGCGGCAGCGTCCACACCGTCCGGTTCAGCGTCTCGACTGGGAGCGGACAGCAGGCGTGTCCGCACCGGCCAGCGAGTCGGCGAGCGGAGACTCGCCCGCGCCGATCGAATCCCGCACGGCGCGAAGCAGCGAGTCCAGGTCCGGCATGACCAGCGGGACCTCGTGGCCCGGCAATGGCGCCGGTCCGCCCACGGCCCGCCAGAGGAACGTGGCGACATCCATCCGCCGCTTGATCTCGCCGGCGTAGCGCCGGTACGCCGCGGACGCCACGCCGGGATGCCAGCTGGACGGTCGGGGCAGGCTCGCCGCGAGCTGGACCGCCTCTGCTTCCGTGAGCGCATCGGCAGACTTCCCGAAGTAGGTCCGTGCCGCCGCCTCGGCGCCGTAGATGCCGCGTCCGAACTCGACCACGTTGAGGTACAGCTCCAGGATCCGGCGCTTGGAGAGATGTCGCTCCAGTTGCCTGGTGAGCGCCGCCTCCTTGAGCTTGCGCAGCGGATTCCGCGAGGGCGAGAGCCACAGATTCTTGGCGAGCTGCTGCGTGATGGTGGAGGCGCCCCGGGGAGCCTCCATCTCCCGCAGCGCTTTCGTGATCGCGGCTTTCAGCTCGCTACTCGAGAAGCCGCGGTGCGAGAAGAACTCCAGATCCTCCGCGGCTACCACCGCGCGCGTGAGGTGGACCGAGATCCGTTCGTAGGGCACCGGTCGCCACGCCACCTGGTCCGGCTGCCCGGCCGCGCGGCGGCCCTGGCGATAGCGCTCGATGAAGGCGGTGGTCGCGGGGGTTCGGTGGGCCAGCGCTTCCACGTCGGGCCAGGTGAGCCACCGATAGGCCGAGGCCGCGACGAGGGCTCCAAGAACCGCCGCGGCGGCCCACCGCCTACCCCCGCGCACCCCTGTGGCCGCGCCCAGCCGCGCCCGGCGTGTCACCTCGTGGCGGCGGCGCAAACAACGAGACCACGACCGACACCAGCAGCAGCGTCGCCACGACGCCCAGGGCCACGGCGGTGGGGACCTCGACGAGATCCGACAGGGTCATCTTCAAGCCCACGAACACGAGGATCACTGACAGGCCGTATTTGAGGTAGTGGAACATCTGCATGAAGCCCGCGAGCACGAAGTAGAGCGCGCGCAGTCCGAGAATGGCGAACACGTTCGAGGTATAGACGATGAACGGGTCCGTCGAGATCGCGAGCACGGCCGGCACGGAGTCCACGGCGAACACCACGTCCGTGGACTCCACCACCGTGAGCACCACCAGGAGCGGCGTGGCCACCGTCCGCCCCATGCGCCGGATCAGGAACCGCCCGCCGTGGTAGCGCTTGGTCACCGGGAAGAGCCGCCGCATCAGCTTCAGGACCGGGTTCTTCTCGGGATGGATCTCCGTTTCGCCGCTCCACGCCATGCGCACGCCGGTCACGATCAGGAACGCGCCGAAGAAATACACGATGGCGTGCACGCTGTGGATCAGCACCACACCAGCGGTGATCAGAATCGCACGCATCACCACCGCGCCCACGATCCCCCAGAACAACACCCGGTGCTGATACTCCGCCGGCACGCGAAAATACGAAAAGACCATCAGGAACACGAAGACGTTGTCGGCGGAAAGGGACCACTCGATCAGGTAGCCGGCGAGAAACGCGAACGCATCTTCGGGGCCACGCCAGAAGTACACCACCCACATGAAGGCGACGGCGAGGGTAAACCACGCGACCGACCAGGCGAGCGCTTCGCGGAACCCAATGGCGTGCGCCCGGCGATGGAACACGCCGAGGTCGAGCGCCAGCATGGCGACAACGGCGAAGCCGAATATGAGCCAGAGCAAGCCGAGACACGACGGCGTCCGGGATTACGGGTGACGCGCCGCCCCTTACCCCTTCGCCTCCGCCATCTCCGGTTTCCACTCTCCTTCGATCCGGGCCACATATACGGCGGCGGTGAGATCGCCCGTCACGTTGAGAGTCGTGCGGCACATGTCGAGGATGCGGTCCACGCCCAGAATGATGGCGATGGACTCGGGCGGCACACCCACGGTGGCGAGCACGACCATGATGAGCGGCAGCGATCCTCCCGGAACCCCGGCGGCGCCGATCGCCATCAGCACGGACAAGAGGATCACGACCAGCTGGGCGCCCAGCCCCAGCTCGATCCCGAACACCTGGGCCAGGAACAGCACCGTGACGCCCTCGTACAGCGCCGTGCCGTTCATGTTCATGGTGGCGCCGAGCGGCAGCACGAACCCCGCGATCTTGGGCGGAATGCGCAGGTCGCGCTCAGCCACGGCGATGTTAGTAGGCAGAGTGGCGTTGCTCGAGCTGGTAGAGAAGGCCGTGACCACGCTGGTCCACGCCTTGCGCCAGAAGACCGCCGGGCTGAGGCCCCCGAGTACCCGCACCAGCGCCGAGAGGCTGACGGCGGCGTGCATGAGCAACCCGGCAAACACCACGACCACGTAGACGCCGAGTTGCCGCAGCAGGTCCCATCCGAAGCGGGAGGTGGTGAAGAAGATCAGACCGAAGACGCCGTACGGCGCCAACTTCATGGCGACATCAATGATCTTGATCACGATGTCGCCCAGGGACTCCAGCACCGCGATCATCGGTTTCGATCGTTCCGCGGGGATCAGGGTGAGCGCCGCGCCGACCATGAGCGCAAAGAAGATCACCGCGAGCATGTCCATGTTGGCGGCGGCCTGCACCGGGTTTCGCGGCACGATGTTGACGAACGTGTTGATGCCGAACCGCGTGTCCCCGCCGGCCTGGAGTCCCGCGGCCTGTGAGCGGTAGGTTTCCAGCAATTGCTGGCGAACCGCCGGGTCCATCCCGGCCCCAGGTTCGACCGCATTCACAAGCGCAAGACCGAGCGTGGCCGAAATGGCGGTGCTCAAGAAGAAGTAGGCGAGCGTGCGCCCGCCCACGCGGCCCACCTTTCGCAGGTCGCCGAGCCCCGCCACGCCCAGCGTAATGGACGCGAACACCAGCGGGATCACGACCATCAACAGCATCCGGAGGAACACCTGCCCCACCGGATTCGCCAGGTTGTTGTTGACCCACGCCAGCCACGGGGCGTCCGGCGCCAGCCGATTCGCGCTCACCCCGAGCGCCGCCCCCAGGAGCAGACCGAGCAGGATCTTGGTGTGGAGTTTCACGCGCGAGGACCCCGTCCGGGCGGAGGCGCGCCAAATATAACCGCGTCCCGCCGCTTGACAGCCCTTCACGTCGCGCCGTAGTCTAGCGGCGCTTTCCTCCTCCCGTCCCCAGTCCATTGAGGCACCGATGAACTTGTTACGCCGTAAGAGCGTCACCGATCTGCAGGAGCAGGCACTCACCGACACCAGCCTCAAGCGCGCCCTGGGCGCGGTGAACCTGACCATGCTCGGCATCGGCGCCATCATCGGCACCGGCATCTTCGTGCTGACGGGCACCGTGGCGGCCCAGAACGCCGGGCCCGCCGTGGTATTGTCATTCGTCCTGGCGGGCGTGGCGTCAATCTTCGCGGCCCTGTGTTACGCCGAGTTCGCTTCTCTTGTCCCCATGGCGGGAAGCGCCTACACCTACGGCTACGCCACGCTCGGCGAGTTCTTCGCCTGGATCATCGGCTGGGACCTCATTCTCGAGTACGCCCTCGGGGCCGTGACCGTGGCGATCGGCTGGTCCGGCTATGTCGTCTCCTTCCTGGCCGACGTCGGCATTCACATACCGCCCGCGCTGTCGGCCGCCAGAGGAACCGTGATCACGCTGGCCGACGGGTCCACGGTCACCGCCATCTTCAATCTGCCGGCCGTGGTGATCATCGCCGTCGTCACCACGCTGCTGGTGATCGGCATCAAGGAGTCGGCCACCGTGAACGACGTCATCGTGGTGGTGAAGGTCGCGGTGGTGCTGTTGTTCATCGGCGGCGCCGTGTGGGCCATCAACGCCGACAACTGGACGCCGTTCATGCCGGCGAACACGGGAGAGCGCGGCGCGTTCGGCTGGACCGGCGTCATGACCGGCGCCGGGATCGTGTTCTTCGCCTACATCGGCTTCGACGCCGTGAGCACGGCGGCGCAAGAGGCCAAGAACCCGCAGCGTGACATGCCCATCGGCATCATCGGCTCGCTCCTGATCTGCACCGTGCTCTACATCGCCGTCTCGGCCATCGCCACGGGCGTGGTGCCTTACCGCGAGCTCGACGTGCCGGACCCGATCGCCGTGGCCGCCGACCGCGCGGGACTGGGGTGGATGTCCTCCTTGATCAAACTTGGCGCCATCGCGGGACTGTCGTCCGTGATCCTGGTGATGCTCCTGGGCCAGTCGCGCATCTTCTGGACCATGTCGCGCGACGGGCTGCTGCCGCCGTTCGTCAATCGGATCCACCCGAAGTTCCGGACACCCTGGGTCACCTCCATCGTCACCGGGATCGGGGTGGCGATCTTCTCCGCGATCTTCACGGTGCGCGAGGCCGGGAGCCTGGTTTCCATCGGCACCCTGTTGGCCTTCGTGATCGTCTCCGCGGGCATTCTCGTGCTCCGGCTGCGGGAGCCCAATCTCCCGCGCACGTTCAAGACGCCCGCCGTCTGGTTCGTGGCGCCCATGGGTGCCGTCTCGGCCATCTACTTGATGGTGTCGCTCCCCTGGCGCACCTGGGAACGCCTGTTGATCTGGCTCGTCATCGGGCTAGTGATTTACTTCGGGTACGGAGTACGAAAGAGCAAGCTGGCAAGTCCCGCGGCTTGACGGCGATCGAGCCTGGTCGGCTCGGCGGGCGGGCGGCGAGGCCCGTCCCCGAGCCGACCTCCCAGCCCGCTGTCTACGCCCTCGTCCGGTTCCCAATCCAGATCCCCGAGACTCCGTCATGCGCGAACCGTTGCCGCTGATGATCGCGGTGCTGCTCCTGCTGCTCGCCGCCCGGGTGTTCGGCGAGCTGGCCGAGCGCCGGCAGCAGCCCGCGATGTTGGGCGAGATCCTCGCCGGCATTCTGCTCGGGCCATCCCTGCTCGGCTGGGTGGAGGTCTCCCCGGAATTGCGCGGCATGTCGGAACTGGGCGTGTTCCTCCTCGTCGTCCTGGCCGGCATGGAGTTGGATCCCGCGGAAATGAAGCAATCGGTCCAGGGACGCAACGGCTGGATCGCGGTGTGCAGTTTCCTCGTCCCGTTCGTTCTGGGGCTCGGTACCGGGGCGCTGTTCCGGCTGGATGTCATGCGGTCCGTGTTCCTCGGGCTCTGTATCGCGATCACCGCGCTCCCGGTGAGCGTGCGGACGCTCATTGACCTGGGGATGCTGCAGACCCCCATCGGCCAACGCATCGTCTCGGCCGCGGTGTTCAACGACGTCGTTTCCCTGCTGGCGCTGGGCGTCATCATCAACATGTCCGGGGTGGAAGCCAGCCCGGCAGGCCTGGGGCTCGCGATTCTCTGGACCGCGGCCAAAGCCGCGGCCTTCGCGCTCGCCGTCATCGCCGCGTATCGCGGGCTCCAGGCCCTCACCCGCCAGGCGCCGCGCTTCCACGTGGGACTGAACCGGACGCTGCAGCGACTGCGGGGGAGGGAAAGCGTGTTCGCCACCACCATCCTGTTCGTGCTCGCGTTCGCCAGCCTATCAGAGGCCGCCGGTCTCCATTTCGTGGTGGGAGCGTTTTTCGGCGCCGTGCTGCTGAGTCACGAGATCCTGGGCGAGACCAACTTCCGCGAAGTCCAGAAAACCGCGTCCGGCGTCACCATGGGCTTCCTGGCGCCGATCTTCTTCGGACTGCTGGGACTGGAATTCGATCTGTTCGCCCTGCGGGACGTGGGTCTGGTGGCAACGGTGCTCGCCGTGGCGTTCGCGGGCAAGATCCTCGGCGGGTACGTAGGGGGCCGGCTCGCCGGCATTGACCGGCGAGAGTCGCTGGCGCTGGGGTACGGCTTGAATGGCCGCGGCATCATGGAGCTCGTCATCGCGAACATCGCCTACTCCAGCGGATTCATCGGCGAGCGGCTGTTCTCGATCATCGTGCTCGTGGGCGTGGTCACGACATTCGCCACGCCCCTGCTGCTCAGACGAGCCCTCCCGCGACCCGCGCCGGCCGACGGCCCGGCCCAGTAACGCCGGTGCTCGGACTCGCCCGCGCACGCACGGCTCGAACCGCGCGTCCGCGACGAGCGTCCGCACCGCGCCAGCCTGCCGGCTGGCCCGCGAGCGATGGGTGTTGAAGTCGCGCCGCTTACCGGGGGATTCTGCCGACCTGCACCTGGTCCCCCCGGCGACCGACCGCCGAGGGCAGGGGCGAGCGCCGCGGGACCTCAGTTCCGACTGCCCCCGCCTTGCGCGGCGTCCGGCCCTGGCAGCGCGGCCCGCGCGCAGCCCGCGATCGCCTACAGCTCCAGCTTCTCCCGCGCTGCCCGAATCAGGAACACACACAGCACGCCGAACATCGCCAGTCCGATGAGATCGGCCATCCCACCAAGGTGTTCCCAGCCGTGCACCCCCACCTTGTCCAGCACCCACTGGAGGACCGACACCTCCCGCCCCTCGACGGTGACGGGGAGACCCGCGAACAGCGCGATGGCGATGCCGGTCAGCGACCCGCCCGCCACGAGACCCGTGCTGTACAGCATGCCGGAGCTGACTTCGCTCTCTTCAGCCTGCCGGCCGCTCATCTTGTCCATGATCCCCTTGAGCGCCCCGCCCACGAAGATCGGCGCCGTGGTGGACAGCGGGAGATAGGCGCCCACCGCAAAGGACAGCGATCGCACGCCGCACAGTTCCACGACGACCGAGATAAACATCCCGGCGAACACGAGCCCCCAGGGGAGATCCTGCGCCAGGAGGCCCTTGATGATGGTCGCCATCAGCGTCGCCTGCGGGGCTGCGTAGCGATCGGTCCCGATCGCATGCTCGATCCCCTGGATGCGCATGGACCCGTCCAGCGTCTGCAGCGTCCAGCCGATCACGAACGCCGAGGCCAGCACGCCGATGACCAGCCCGATCTGCTGGGAGATCGGCGTGGCACCCACGATGTACCCCGTCTTGAGGTCCTGGCTCGTGGCGCCCGCGTTGGCCGCCGCGATGCACACGATGCCACCGACCGAGAGCGCCAGGGCCTGATACACCTCGCCGGTCCACCCGATGGACACGAAGATGAGACAGGTCGCCATCAGCGTGGCGATGGTCATCCCCGAGATGGGGTTCGACGAGCTGCCGATGATCCCCACGATGCGCGAGCTCACCGTGACAAAGAAGAACCCGAACACGACGACCAAGAGACCCATGAGCAGGGTGCCCGGGAACGTGCCCGGGAGCTGCGGCAGGACGGCGACGATGAGCACCAGAACCAGGGAGCCTCCGATCACCCACGTGATGGGCAGATCCCGCTCCGTCCGAATGGGCGCTCTCCCCGCCCGGACGTCCTGCAGGGCAGCGAAGCTCTCGCGGAACGCGGAAACGATCGTCGGCAGCGTCCGGATCAGCGTAATCAAGCCGGCCGCCGCCACCGCGCCCGCGCCGATGTAGCGCACGTAACTGGCGCGGATCTCACCGGCCGACATCTCCGAGATCAGCCGACCCCCGGGCGGTAGCACCGCTTCCAGGCCCGCCCCGAAGATCGAGACCAACGGCACGAGCACCAGCGCCGAGAGCACGCCGCCCGCCACCAAGTTCCCGGCGATTCGCGGGCCGATGATGTACCCCACGCCCAGGTACTCCGGCGTGATCTCGCCATGCACCGTGGCGTTGGGATAGGCCGCCGTGCGGGAGGTCACGAACGCCGGCACGTCCTTCCAGAGACCCAGAATGCTCATCACCGATTTGTACAGAAAGGCGATGCCGAGTCCCCGGAACACGAGTCCCGCCATGGACCCGCCCCGCTCGCCC